>CAYPBX010000075.1:5255-8797 GCA_964409075.1 uncultured Candidatus Obscuribacterales bacterium | reverse complement strand
GGCCAAAGCAATATTGGCGGATTACTCGCTGGCGATCGGCAAAGGTTACCTCAACCAGGAGGTCTTTTTTGCTCACTGGGAAGAGGTGATTGAAATTGGCTGGCGGGAGTTCTGCCTCTGCACAGGGCTATCGATGGAGAAGGTGAAGGTCAAGCTGGCCGAGCTGCAGGAGGTGTCATAAGTCGTTTGTGTATTTGACCACACAGGCGATCCCGCCTGGAAAGCTTCCCTTGGTGCTTATCTGCGCCGGGAGTATCGATCCAAGTGACCAGATGCCAGGATTGTCTGCGGCCAGATCTAAATCGATGCGGTCGCCCGGCGCAAGCGTTATCGTGTCTCTGACAAAATCCGGCTCGGCAATATTGCCACCATTTACAGCAACCACCTCGAAGCGGTGTCCGCTCACATGGAGCGGGCAAAAGTATTCACCAGCATTTATTACCCGCAGACGTAGCCGCTGCCCCCGCTCAAGGACAATGGCGGGAATTGCCGGGGCGCTCTTGCCGTTTAAAGTGTAGTAGGTAGCAAATGCCTGTTTGCCGGCCTCCGCTGGCGATATGACCTTCACCAGGGGCAGCGGGCTCTCCTTCCTCTTGGTTGCCGGGGTGCTGGCAGGCAGCTCAGGTACGTGAAACTGTCCCAGAACAAGCACAAGGTCCCGCTCATAGGACGGAGCCCGATCGTATGGCTCGACTATCAAGGCTCCATACAAACCCTGCATCTGCTGACCGCCATGCAGTATCTGCGGATGGTACCAGAAGGTGCCGGCCTGGCTGGCGATAAACTCATATGTGTATTGCTGCCCAGGTCCGACGAGTCCTGAGCCTTTGCGCGGCAGCCCGTCAATCTGGTGGGGAAGGATGAGACCGTGAAAATACAAGCTGGTAGGAAAAGAGAGTTTATTGGTGAGTACGATTCTCACCTGCTCGCCCTGTCGCACTCTGATGACAGGTCCAGGCACCTTGCCGTTATAGGCAAGCACCTTGATTTTGGTACCAGGGAGGATCTCCCAGTCGGACTCTGCTACCACAAGTTGAAACTGGGCAACGTGCACCTGCCGGGGAGCTAGGCTGGCCTCGACCTGTTGCATGGCGTCGGCAGCTTCGCTCATGGTCCGCCGCAGATCGCCAATCTCCTCGCCCATACGCTTGAGCTCCCGGGACTGCTTCTCCTGCTCCGCGCGCATATCGCCCTGAGCCTCAGCTATAAGGCACGCAGAGCCAGAAAGCCAGATAACCAGAAGGCAGATGCTTATGCTGAATGTCTTGTACATAAGCAGGCTCTCCTCACAGAGGCTTAACCACAGCCACCGATGATTGAGCGCGCATAGCGATTCTATGGGAAACCGAGCCGAGCAGAAAATGCTCCACCGCCGTACGTCCTTGTGCTCCGATAATGACCAGTCCTGCCTTCTGGGTAAGGGAGAGATTGATAATCTCGGTGGCTGGATCGCCTTCTTTGAGCACACACTGAACATTGGTGACACCGCTGTCTGCCAGGATGCGCTTACCCTCAGCTAGAAATGTCTCACCTTCCAGGAGCAGATTGTTCTCGACAGTCGCTATGTACTCAACCGGGGAGATTAGCTTGAGCACGTCTGCTACAGAGACAACGTGAACCAGGTGCACGCAGGACGACCTCTTGCCTAGTTGAAACTGGACAGCCGCCTGACTGATTGCCTGCCGCGACTGCTGCGATCCGTCTATGGCAGCGACTACATGCCGGAGCGGATCCTCACCAAGAGCGCTCGGCCGCAAAATGAGAACTGTTCCCGGTCCGTGCTTGACGACCTTGCTTGAAACCCTTCCCAGGAGAAATTTCTCCACCTGTGAATGCTTGCCCGGCTTGAGCGCTGTGATCTCCATCTTTTCGTCTCTGGCCACAGCTTCAATCATCATCGCTGGTGGTCCTGTGACTATCTCGACCGATACCCTGGCACCGGCCGGCTCCAGGGCAGCTCGCGCCTGAGCAAACATCTGCCCTGCTCGCTCCTCAATCTGATGCGTCCAGTCATCCTTGAAATCAGCCGAGGCCTCTATGACGCGTTCATAGGAGGGCAGCTCCTCTTTCACATAAAGTAGTTTGACCTCGCATCCCGCCAGATCGACAAGCTTGGTTAGCTCCATTATGGTCGGCTCTAGCGGATGGACGATATCCAGAGGCAGCAAAACTTTCATGCTTGAGATCCCAGGCAAGAAGGTGGGTCAGCTAATTTTAGATCAGCGATTACGCGTCAAGCTGGAGTCGCTCCTTATATCATGGCCATAACGTTAAGACAAAGGGATACTTACAGCACGGTCAGGAAGAAAAGCGAAGAGTTCTTGATTCCGTGTTACTTAAGTGGAGCGCAGCGACAGGTTACACAGGCGCGCAGCAAAACATGTTGCAGCCACAGGCGAGGTACGAGCCAACCGACCGACTGTAGACGAATCCGGCAGCCGAGCGGGGAAGCGCGGAGCGCTTATTTAAGTGTAAAATAAGCGGCGCGCAAGGCGGCTTACGCTTACCCAAAGCAACCGCTCCCCGGAGGTGGGCGCCATGACAGGCCAATCTGGCTTGTCGCGGTCAGTCTCTGAGGTCCTGAACCTCGAAACCGCGAGGAAGTTTCATTGATAGAAAGGTACACCCGCCCGCAGATGGGCAAGCTCTGGAGCGAAGAGTCCAGGTTTCAAAGCTGGCTTGACGTAGAGCTGGCTGTCTGCCAGGCAGAGAGAGAGCTCGGTCATATCCCTGCCGAGGCGTTTGCGCAGATCAAATCAAGAGCCGGCTTTAGCATCGAGCGCATCAAGGAGGTAGAGCACGAGGTCTTGCACGATGTCATCGCCTTTCTCACCGTTGTCGGTGAGTCTGTAGGCGATTCAGCCCGCTTCATTCACGTGGGACTGACCAGCTCTGATGTCATCGACACGGCGCTCGCTCTCACTTGCAAGCGCGCCGGGCTGATTCTCAAGGAAGATCTCAAGAAACTCCAGGATGCTCTTATCGACAAGGCCAGAGAGCACAAGCACACGGTGATGATCGGGCGCTCACACGGCATGCATGCCGAGCCGATTACCTTCGGATTCAAGCTGGCTGTCTGGGTAGCTGAGATCAAGCGGCATCTCGAGCGGCTCGACGGTGCTATAGAGAACATTGCTGTCGGGAAGATAAGCGGCCCGGTCGGCACATACTCCAATATTGATCCGGCAGTCGAGCTGCGGGCCTGCAAGATCCTCGAGCTTTCGCCAGCATCAGTTTCAAGCCAAATCATTCAGCGCGACCGTCACGCCCAGTACATCTGGACGCTGGCAGTCATCGGCTCCAGCCTCGATAAGTTTGCAACTGAAATCCGCCATCTGCAGCGCACCGAAGTTAGGGAGGTAGAAGAGCCATTTTCAGCCGCGCAGAAGGGATCTTCATCAATGCCGCACAAGCGCAATCCGATAGGTTGCGAAAACATCTCCGGGTTGGCTCGTATCCTGCGCGCCAACAGCCTGGCCGCCCTGGAGAACATCCCGCTGTGGCATGAGCGCGACATATCGCACAGCTCAGTGGAAAGGCTC
>CAYPBX010000075.1:0-5245 GCA_964409075.1 uncultured Candidatus Obscuribacterales bacterium | reverse complement strand
TCTCCATCTTGGAATTCATTCAGATTCTCCTTAACTCAACTATTCTTCTGGACTTCATGCTCGATCGTTTTACCGGCATCATCGAGGAGCTTACGGTCCATCGAGACAGAATGCTCTGCAATCTGGAGTCTTCAGGCGGGGTAATCTTCTCTCAGCGCCTCCTTCTCAAGCTGGTGGAGAAGGGACTTAAAAGACACGAGGCTTACAGTATCGTTCAAGGAAAAGCCATGGAGCCCTGGCAGGGAAACAGCCGGGGCTTCAAGAATCACCTCTTGAAGGACAAGGCCGTAACCAGGCACCTGTCGGCCGCTGAGATAGAAGAGTGCTTCGATCCAGAAAGCTACCTCAAGCATATTGGCGATGTCTTCGACCGCCTGGAGATCTGACCGGCGACAAGCAATGGAAAGAGATGCGATCAATCTGTGCCTCGGCATTCATAATCATCAACCAGCAGGCAACTTCGATCACATCCTGGAGAATGCGTGCGAGAAGTGCTATTTGCCCTTTCTACAGGCACTCGAACGCCATGAGCATATCAAATGCTCGATTCATTTCAGCGGCTACCTGCTTGCCTGGATCGATCGCAAGTATCCGGAAATTGTAAAGGTTCTTGCCCGGCTGGTGAAAAGCGGGCAGGTTGAGCCAGTTACAGGGGGATTCTATGAGCCGATACTGGCCATCATCCCCCCGACGGACGCCCTCGGCCAGATAGACAAACTTACCCGCTACCTGAAACAGCTCCTCTCAGCAGACGGCACAGAACCGACGGTATCCGGCATGTGGCTGGCCGAGCGTGTCTGGGAGCCGCATCTAGCCAGCCTGGTCAACCAGTCCGGCGTGAGATACACCCTGACCGATGATTACCATTTCAAGCGTGTCGGGCTGGAGGAGAAGGATCTTTGCCAGCACTACATCACCGAGGAAGAGGGACGGACCGTCGATCTGTTTCCCATCAACGAGCGCCTGCGCTATCTAATCCCCTTTCACGCTCCGGAAGAGACAATTGACTATCTCCGCGCGCTCGCCACTAACTGCGGTGACCGAGGCGCTTTCTACTTTGATGACGGGGAGAAGCTAGGCCTCTGGCCGGGAACGTACCGCGCAGTTTACACGGACGGCTGGCTCGAGAGGTTTTTCTGCCTGCTGGAAGAGAATTCCAGCTGGATAAGGCTCATGACCTACGGGGAGTACCGGCGCGCGTTCCGACCGGCAGCCAGGGTGTACCTGCCGACGGCAAGCTATCGAGAGATGATGGAGTGGTCGCTGCCTCCGGAAAGCGCCGCCAGCCTGAGTCAGGCTCAAAAAGAGCTGGATGAGCGATATCTGCCCTTTGTCAGCGCAGGTTTCTGGCGATCCTTTCTCGCCAGATATCCTGAGGCCAACAACCTGCACAAAAAGATGCTGTACGTTTCCAGAAAGCTTCAGGAGGCCACCCGGGCAGGCAGGATTCCTGCCAGCTCTCTCGAGAGCATTCAAGACAGCCTCTGGACAGGGCAAGCAAACGACCCTTATTGGCACGGGGTATTCGGTGGACTTTACCTGACCAACCTGCGCACCAGCAACTACCAGGCGCTCATTGAAGCCGAGACGGCCATCGACAGCCTGGTAGCGGCATCCAGCGATGCTCACCAGCCTGTCCTTGCGGAGGTCACCGACTTTGATTGCGACGGGCAGGATGAGATTCTCATAAGCACCGGCATCGCTAACTATTACCTCTGCCCGGGATACGGAGGAGCGCTCTTCGAGCTTGACTACAAAGAGCGTCCCTTCAACCTGATCGACACCCTCGCCAGGCATCCCGAGCGGTATCATGGTGGGGATGTCGAGAACATCGTCGCTGGTACTAGCGGACCAAGCAACAGCTGCGACTCCCATCTGAAAACTCTCCAAACGACACTGCCGGTCTACGATCGCTATCGTCGGCTTTGTTTCCTGGACCATTTTCTCGAGCCAAACGTCTCCCTAACCGAAATTAGCGAATGCAGATTCACTGAGAAAGGCATCTTTGTAGATCGTCCCTACAAGCTTACGGAACTCCGCGTAAACGACAGCTCTGTCACAGTGTCTCTGAAGCAGGAAGGACCCGTAATCATGACCGGTGGCGAAAGGTTAGCTGCAATCGAGAAGACATACATGGCTTATGCAGCGGATGAATCACTGCGGGTCTTTTACAGAATCGAGAATAGATCTGCCAGTCAGCTAGATACGCGTTTTGCGACAGAGCTGAATTTCAACTTCCTGGCGCCTGACGCAGAAGATCGATATTACTTTGACCCCTCAGGGATTACAATCGATGATACCAAACTGTCTTCCTCTGGCATGCTACAAGGAGTCAGTGGAATTGGCATCGCGGATGAATGGCTAGGCATAAGGGTAGTGCTTTCCTGGTCGTCCTTGGCTGGTTTGTTTCGCTTTCCTGTTTACACCACCTGCCGTTCAGAATCAGGATTGGAGCAGATCTACCAGGGCTCGACCTTATTACCCTCCTGGCAGATCTCACTCGCACCCGGCCAGGTCTGGTCCCAAGAGTTGAATCTAGCGATATATCAAGATTAGCAGGTAATTTATCCTGTGCCGCCCAGCTTTTGTCCGGTTGGCACCTGGGTAACCAATTCGTGTGCTCGCAAATGTTCAACCAGCCCCTTGCCCATCGGCACCGAGTCCGAGCTGCCTCAAAAATCCACGCACCGCGCCTGAAAACTCATCCGAGGCTGCCAGACCGTAGTCGCTGTGTCCCGCATTGACGATTGCAACCAGTTGCTTGGGTTCGCTCGCCTCGCTGAAAAGGCGCTGCGAATAGGCGGCCGGCACCGTAGTATCGTGCCCGGAATAGAGAATGAGAAGCGGGGGATGCGGCTCCCTGAGCACAGCAGCGTTGTTGAAGTCAGGATATGGAAAGAGCCAGCGGGGGTACAGCCTGGTGAATGGCAGAGCCTCCTGCCCGATGTCGCGCAAGGAGGTAAAGGGCGCATAGAGGATGATTCCAGCGCAAGGCTTGAGCCTGGACAATCTGCAGGTAACCCCTGACCCCAGGGACTCGCCGAAGAGTACTATCCTCTCTGCAGGCACAGACAGCCTGTCAGTTACGTACTGATAGGCGCCGAGCGCGTCCTGGACAATTCCCTCAAACCCCGGCTGCCCCCGACTCTTGCCGTAGCCGCTGTAATCGTAGATGAGCACGGAGGCGCCAGCATCAACCAGAGCCATTACTTCCCCGATCCTGTACGAGATGTTACCGGCATTGCCGTGGCTGAAAAGAATCAGCGGGCCATTTGCACCGGCTCTGAACAACCAGCCGTGCAACTTGTTTCCGTTAGCGGAGCGAAAGTAAATCTCGCGAGGTTGAACTCTGGCAGTTCCTATCTCATCGTAGCGGCCGGCTGGATAGACATGCGCTTGCAAGACCAGGCGCTCGTATATGCCCGACAATGGCGAAAAGGCCAGATAAAGGAGCGCTGCGCCAGCCAACAGCCCGAACAAGAGGAGCCGGGCTGCGAATTGGAAAAGTCTGACCCCCTTCTTTGTCATTACACCTCCCACTGCTGCCTTCACCCCCAACCTCCGGTCATGCTGTTGGACCCCCACCCGCTTATTGCTGATTTATCCATAACCGCTTCTCCCTCGACTACGCCAGCGCTTGCTCTCACACGCTCCGCTGCATGAGCGCGACTTCAGGGAGGAGTTTTCGGCAACCGGCAGCGGAAGGTTGTTCCGCAACCAGCTTCTGAATCGACTTCAATTGTGCCACCATGCAGTTCGACCAGCCACTTACTGATTGCCAGCCCCAGACCGGTGCCGCCGAGCTTGTAGTCGTCAGTGGCTATCTGCTGAAAGCGATGGAACAGTTTTGACTGCTCCCCTGACGAGATGCCGCGCCCCTGGTCTGCTACAGCCAGCTCAACAATACCATCTGCCTTCTGAGCTCTGACAGTAACCGTACTTCCTTTCGGAGAAAACTTGATGGCGTTGGACAGCAAATTGACAAGAATCTGGACAATTCGATCCTCATCCCAGTTAACAGCAATAGCGCCAGCCTCGCAGACTACCTGGATACCTGCGTTCTCGGCTAGATAGCGGACTGACCTTTCGGCTTTCGCTATAGTCTCCCTGAGCTGAAACTCGGATCGAAACAACTTAAGCCTGCCTGCTTGAAGCTTCTCTAAATCGAGCAAATTATTAATCAGCCTGATTAATCTCTCGGTCTCCTCCTCGGCTAACGCCAGCCGCTCCTCGGCCTTGGAGGACACCACCCCGTATACTCCCTTCCTCATCATTTGCAGAGATAGCAGTGTCGAAGTTAACGGCGAGCGGAGCTCGTGACTGACAATCCCGATCATCTGTTCCTTGAATTGCTCAAGAGCAAGGATCTGGCTGGCCACTGCGTGAAAGAATTCATCGAGCTCTGCAATCTCGTCGGTGCCGCCTGCCGGCTGGCTGAGTACTTGCCGCTCAGCCAATCTGGAAGCATTCAGCGAAACGTTCACGATTCTTGTCGATATGCTCCTGTAAAAGAATAGAAGCAGAAGAAGTGAGACAACGAGGTTGGCGACCGGCAATGTCATAAGCAACAGTTTTATCTTGCCTAAAAACCTTGCCTGAGCTCTATCCTCATTCCTGATGGAATTCTGCTCCTTGCTCAGCAAAACAGCACCCAGAGCAGTAAAACTGGAAATCGCTTGAAACTGATTGACTCGCCTGACATCACCGACGGTGAGCTGATGTCCCTGAGCAATTCGCTTCGATATTTCCTTGAGATTCAGCGCTACCTCAACAAGTCCCTGTACGTCACTCCGTCCCGTCGATCGGGCAAGACTTTGCAGTGCGACCAAGTGCTTATCTCCTGAAACAACATATTCATCATAGATCTCCCTCAACTCATCCATCCCACCTGTGGCTAAAATAGCCAGCCAGGCGCTGCTGATAAGCGCATCGCTGGTAAGCAGCGCACAGGACATCATAGTGCTTGACGTGCGAGTGCGCTCCAGGCTAGACACCATACCCATCCACAAGTACTTGAGGCTACAGAGAAAGAGCAAATTTATGAGAATCGGAATACCAACCAGGAGCAGTCCCTTATGCCAGAGGCGAAGCCTTACGCCTGCCCGTACAGAGGGTGGTGCCTGCATTGTTTCGTTTCTGTCCGGAAAAAGAAGCGGTTGATTGGGAACATGGAATGAAAAGGTCGTCTCTCTATCGCCCGATGTGAGCTCAATCTGTCCTCCGTGCTGCTCTACGATAGACTTGG
>CAYPBX010000074.1:0-8979 GCA_964409075.1 uncultured Candidatus Obscuribacterales bacterium | reverse complement strand
GAAAAACAGCACAAAAGTACACTGACGCGCTGATACAGAACATAAAGCCACTAGCATCAGGAAGATGCGTTGATTGTTAGAGAGTGATGCGATGTGTCTTTCGGTATTGAGTTACTTTGCGTTGTTTAAAACTGGTGATTCAAAATAGACGAGAAGAGGCTAGAGCTTTCCCCCTTTCTACTTCAAGAAAACTCGGGCCGGTTCTTAGCATTGGCCCTGAAAATATTGCTAATTTATATCAAGAAACTGTTAAGAGTTCTTCTTCTTGTTTGCCAAAAGGCTTGTGCACCGAGAACTGACAGCCTATCTCTGCGCCCTGCATGCCGCGCAAATGCTTATTGGCAGCTCGAGGTCAACGCTGCCCTGAAGAGCCGCTCCAGACGACGAGACGCTTCCTGAGCTGCCCTCAATACCTCTTCGTGCCCATGAATTGCCTCATCAGTACGCCAGACGTTGGTAATGACAGATATTGCAGCAGCCCGTACGTTGGTCCCTTTTATGGCTTGGAGCTCAGGAGCAGTTGACATCCCCACGGCGTCAGCCTTCAAGCGCCTGAGCATCTCTATCTCAGCGAGCGTCTCGTAGTTGGGCCCGAGAAGCGCAGCGTAGACCCCTTTCTGCAAGGGCCTGAAGGATGGATCTTCCTTGCAGAGCTTTTCGCCCACAGACCACAGATGGCTGGTCAGAGCAGACTCTGCTGATGTAGCCGGTTTCTTCAAGGCCGGGATGAGCCCTGTTTCTCGCCAGTCAGGGTGAAGATGATCGCGGTAGCCTACAAGCAGCATCAGATCCCCGACTCTAAAGTCGGGATGAATTCCTCCAGCTGCATTGGTCAGGTAAAGGTCGCGCACACCCCAGGCTGCCAGCACTCTGGCTGGCAGGGTGACTGTCTCCCAATCATGGCCCTCATAGAGGTGGAAACGACCACGCAGGACGGCAACGTTGCGGCCGTCTAGCTTGCCGACAGTTATTGAACCAGCATGCCCTGCAATCGAAGGAGATATGCCGAAAATTTGACTGTAAGACCAGGAGCTCGCCTCATCCAGCTCTTCGAGGATCTGGACTCCAGAGCCGAGCAAGAAGGCAGTATCCGGAACGCTAGGGACCGAGCTGTTTAGGGTTGCTACAGCATCTGCGACTGTTCTGACTGTTGCCTGTACCATCGATTCAACTCCGTTATTCAAACAGGTTAGCAAGGGTTCCCGACAGATCCGTACCGGGTGGGCAGACGATACCGAGCACCTTCCAGCCTGCATGTGCCGCTACAATCATGGTTGGCACCAGGTTGTAACAGTAGAAGTCAGCTCCCAGAGACTTGATAAGCTCAATCTCGTCGGCTGATGGCACAATCCTGTTTTTCACGCCGGCCGCTACTGCGGAAGGGAGCTGGGGGAGAAGCTTGTTGTCGGTAATGTAAATGCAAGTAACTGCCGGAAAGCGCTCACCGATTGGATTATTCGGCCCGACGAGAGGATTGTATCCGGTCAGATTCAAATGATCTACCACTAGTTGTGGTATCGGCTTTTCGAGAGCGTAACCAATATCGACTACTACAACTGTATCCCTGCTGTCCGTTCCCCGCAAGAGCGACACTACGTCATCTGAGAACTCAGGGAAGGCCCTGAAATCTTTGAGTGCGCCGGTAAAATCAATCCGCTCTGCGCCCTTAAGGAGTATTCGTTCGTTCAGCATCTAGATACACTTTCGTCAGTTAGTGACTACACGAAAATCCCTGCAGGGTCGGTGCCATGCCTCGTCAGTCCTGCGTGGCATCGCCTCTGCCACTGTATTGTTCGCGAAGAAGGAAAAGACTGCGTCAGTCTGTCTTGTGGGAACATCACGTCTCCTAGCGGTCGGTATTGCATCTAGCCAACCCTCGACAGCTCTGGAAGGAACGAGATCCCGGGACCGCTCCAGGGGATTCGCAGCCAACTTGCGATACTGGCGGCAACATCCATGAATCCATCGAGCACGCCCAGCGCCTTAGCGGTGGCAGGAACTTTAGCAAAGGCTGGTGCGTAGGCGAGGACAGGCACCATCTCTCTTGTATGATCCGTTCCTGATGCTGTTGGATCGTTGCCGTGGTCGGACGAGAGGATGAGCAGATCGCTCTCCTTCAGCGAAGCAGTCAGCCTGCCCAGCCATTCATCGAACTCGAGCAAGGCGCGTGCATAGCCCTGGACATCCCGGCGGTGCCCGAAAAGCATGTCGGTGTCTACGAGATTGGTGAAAATCATGCGCACAGCTTTTGGCGCCTTCTTGGCAATAGCAAGCGGCTCCAGATCCAGGCGCTCCTCGACGGCCTTCAAGGTGAGCTCAAGACCCTCATGGTTGCTGCCTGTATGTACAGCATGTGTAATGCCGCGGCGGTCGAAAATATCCTCGATTTTTCCTATGCCCAGGATGCCGTCCCCCCTGTTCTGCAACACATCAAGCAGAGTGGGTGCAGGCGGTGGCACTGCGTAGTCACGCCGCTGCCCAGAGAGTCTGCGATAAGAGCCAGGCGAGCCGGTGAAGGGTCGACATATCACCCGGCCTACGCGGTGCTTGCCTGCCAGTATGGCTCTGGCCTTTCTGCACCATTCGTACTGTCTGTCCAGCGGTACCATATCTATGTGACAGGCTACTTGAAAAACGCTGTCTGCGCTTGTATACACAATTGGATAGCCCCTGCGCTCATGCTCCGGGCCCAGCTCCTCGATGATCTGTGTGCCGGATGCAGCCTTGTTGCCCAGGATTCCTCCACAGTCGGTTTCGTGGATGTATTGGTCGATGATCTCCTCCGGAAATCCATGAGGATAGGTTGGGAAAGCTGTCTCACTAATTAGCCCCATGAGCTCCCAGTGACCTGTCTGCGTGTCTTTGCCGCACGAGCGCTCTTTCAGCTTGCCGTAGAATCCTTGAGGTTCCGACACTGGCGCCACACCCTCGATAGGGTGAATGTTTCCCAGTCCAAGCTGCGCGAGGTTCGGCAGATAGAGACCGCCTACCGCAAGAGCCACATTAGCCAGTGTATTGCATCGGTCGCTGTCGCCAAACCGGGCAGCGTCAGGCGCTGCCCCAATGCCGCAACCGTCAATAACAATTACAATTGTCCGGCGCTTATCTACTGCTCTCTTCATCTCTACCCTGGTCGTCCCGGTTGGGATATGACGTCTGCCCGGCTGTAGCGCTCTCTAATTTTATGGCGTAAGGGCTTGATTGGCCGTGCTGTCTCTCTCAATTGAGGGCTGCAAACAGTCAGCCTGCCCATCAGGTTGGTAAGGCGTTGATACTGTACTTAACCTGCCTGTCCTGGTTTCCCCAGATCGAGCAGCAGGTAAGTTGCCCCGCGCCGCTGGCAAGATTGGCAAGATTTCACCTGCTGTCTTCCGTTGACATGGCTGACGCGAGGCCCAGGTTGAGAAGGCGGGAGGCATTCTGCTACTGTCAAAGCATTCATTTTATGGTTGATCAAGCTCGGGAACTCATCTTTACGGGAACAAGTTAGCAAACAGATCAGGCATTTTGCAGGCTCAGCTGCTTTTCGTAGCGGCGAAGTTAGATCTACAGCCAGACAATCTTCTGCCGCGAGCTTGAAGAGCTTGCGCACGGACTCTCTATGGTTGGCTGTGTCTAGCCACGGTGCCTTTCTTAAGCTAACGATACCTGCAATGCGTGTCATTTTTCGCGGTAGATCTAAGTGCACTCTTGAGCCAGAAGGAGATACCCATGAAGCATCTCGCAATCGCCGCGTTCCTGTCCGGAGCTGTCTGTCTCGGACAACCTGGGCAGGCGCAGGCTGGCGACTGCAGCATCAACCTCGGCCATGCCGGCAGAGGTTTCTCACTCTACGTCGGTGGTGGCAATCACTGGGGATACGGCCGCCATTATGGCTACTACCAGCACCCCTACGGCAACAGCAGGTACTACGGGTACCGTAACCCGAACCTGTACTACAGGTACAACTATCAGTACCCGAGCTACCGGCACTACGGCCCCCACTATCAGTACCACCATGACTGGCACCGCGGCTACCACAGCGGGCCGCACAATCAGTTCCACTACGACCGCTACAACGGCTGGCACTACGGCCCCCACTACGGTCCGCACCGCGGCAACCATCACAACTGGCATGGCTACCCGCACTACGGGCCGCACAGGCACTAATCACGGCGCGTGCGCCAGAGGTGTCTGACAGGTACAACAGGTGATCCTGAGTTTACCGTTCAAGTAGCCCACAGCTGGTGCCCTGGCTGACAGTCAGGGCACCAGCCCGGCGCTTGATTCAAATTACCGGAGAAAACTGATGCGGCTTTTCGCCATTGCGTCTGCGCTTCTGCTGGCAGCGCTCACCAGTGTCGCCGCCCCTTGTTCGGTGCAGGCTGCCGATGGCAGCATCCGCGTCGGCTCCCGGCGCCAGGCTGGCTTCTCGCTGTCTATCGGTTCGCCGCACTACGACAGCCATCACTACCGAAAGCGGTACTACGACCCTGGGTACAACCGCCTGACCCCGCGCTGGTACTGGGTGGAAGTGCCGGTGTACCGCTTGCTCCGTTACTGGGACGGGCACTGCTGGCGTACGCATACAGCCGTCAGCGGCTACTGCCTGGTGCGGGTGCTCGTGCGCTGGTGTCCCGAGCACGGCTGCCTGGGCTACTACCATGAGGGCCGGTTCTATCGCTACAGGCGCTAGCGAGTGTCGGGCATGGGCACGGCCAGGTGGGTGGGTATCTCTTGCCTGCTCACCCGGCCGGGCAGCCGCTGTTTACCGGCTCCGGCAGCCAGTATTCACGGGTGGCTGCCTGGAGCCTTTCTGGGAACCACCCGAGCTACTATAGTAAGTCAGAAATAAATTTACCGTAGATTCACTAAACTGCGTCCGGCAGCACGTACTGCGCGAGTTATTGAGCGCTAGGAAAAGGAGCGGGCGTTCCTAATCACCCATGAATTTCCTTCATGTTCGCATAGCTGCGCTAGATTTTAGTCTAAACTATGACGTAGGTAGGAGAGCCCGGGGGAGAAGATGGCACAGCAGGACTACATGTCGATTAATACGGTGGCGAAGCGGCTGGGCCTGTCGGTGCACCAGCTGCGTCGCTGGGAGCTCATGTTCGGTCTTGAGATTAAGCGAGGCCGAGGGCAGCAGCGCCAGTACCGTCCGGAGGATCTGACCGTGCTCGAGCGCATCAAGGAGCTGGTCGAGCAGGGCTGGCCGACCTCCCAGATTCGCCCGCAAATCGAGGCTGAAGGATTGATCACCCCCAAGCTGATCGGACTGCCGCCTCAGCCTGGCAACCCTGAGGTGCTCACGGAATCAATTATTGGCTTGCGGAACTTTTGCGAGCGCCGCTTCATCGAGGTCTCCAGGCAGATCGATGAGCTCAGGCAGCTGGTTATCTCCATGACCTTGAAGCAGGAGCTCAGGACAGACCAGTCCTCGCCCTGGAGGCCGGTTGTTGAGGAGCCGACCCCAGCTCCCCTGCCCACCGTTCTTCCGGTCGAGGAGATATCGATCGGTCCGGCAGTCTCAACGCCGGTCCTTGCAGGTGAAGTGCACTTGCAGGAGGAACAGAGGCCGGAGCTGGAAGAGGTTACGGACCAGAACTACCTCATGGTCCTGGGTAAGGCGCTCGATCTGGTGGCCTGGAGCGACGAAAAGGCGGATCAATACTCCCAGGACAACTTCGGGGTCGCGCACTGGGACGAGCTTGGACGCAGCGATGCACAGAGGCTCATCGAGCATTTGAAACAGGAGATGGGCAGAGGCGAAAGCCCTGCAGCAGCCGATTTTGAGCAGGCGCCAGCGCCCGATCCGGCAGCGGTGGCTAGCGAGACCGACCGGGCAGACTCTCAGGAGAGTGATTGGGCAGACTCAGAGGAAGAGGATTAGGCAGCTCTGGATACTGCAGAGAGCCAGACACTGATTTAACACTGGCTCCAGCTACCGGTCCCTGTGGGCGCCCGTGACCTGGTAGCCGCAAATCGGCCGTCTGCTGTCCTCTATGTGGCTGTCGATTGTTCCACCATTTGTAACAGGGGCGGATTTTCCCCACTGACAGCAACGTTTGTTCGCAGTAGAAGCCTGCTGCCAAGCGCCGTTTGAGCCGATACTGCTGGCAAGAGAAGCGCTCTAGCTCCTCAAGAGCCGCGCGCTGCCCGGGGCCTCTTTAGTTTCTATTGAGGTTGACAAGAGATATTTGTTAGGCTCTGGGCAATTACTTCAAACACACAATTCAGGAAAAGGAAGTCGAAGTCCGGATAGCCACCCCCAGCAAAAGCTAAAGCAGATTGAATCTCTTAAGCCAAGATGCACAGGGGAGTAGTGTTTGATATCCGGTCGAAGCCGGATACATATACGGCACTGACGCGCGGCATGGCTGCGCGTCTTTTCCTGCATTTTCACAAGAACAGGAGGAGACACAAATGGAAATTCTGGTCGAATCCTGCTACCAGGACCCACGCCTGCTGAAGCTTTACGATGCAGGCGACCGACTGAGCCGCTCGCAGACAAAGCATGACGCCAATCACGCCTATCTCGTCCGAGACGTTGCAGTTGAGCTTGTCAGACAGCTCCGGGAGCACAAGTGCCCCGAGCCGCTAGACGAGGAGACCGCCTCTGTGGTCATCCCGCTGGCAGCTTTTCTGCACGACATCGGTCGCGGAGTCGACGTGGAGGATCACGCAGGTGCCGGCGCAAGGCTCATGCACAAGTACCTGAGGGACTCTGGCTTTCCAGAGCATATCGTCAAGCGTGTGTGCAGGATCATTGCCTGCCACCGCTCGAAGGTTGTGCTCTCGCGTGAGCTGGACGATCCGGCCTGGGCAATTGTCGTCATCGCCGACAAGGCGGTAGGCGACGAGGACCGCGTCCGTCCTCTGCGCGCGAAGCTCTTGCGCATCATGCGCTTCTTTGGTGCTGCGCGCCTCTGGCAGGGTGAACACGATCGCGTTAACTTTGCGATCAAGGAGGCTCACCTTGTTGTGGACGGTGACGATCGATCCTTGGACCCGGGCGCCATTGTGCTCAAGCTGCGCATAGACGAGAAGGTCGCTCGGCCCGACGAGATCTACAGTCTATACGGCGAGCGCTTTCATGCCTGCGGGCGGGCGGCACAGTACCTCGGGTATCTGTTCCGGCTCGAGTTCAACGGCATCCGCTTCGTCTACGACAAGGCTGTCAGCGGATGGGTGCCCGTCAAGGCCATCAAGGTTCTGGAGCAGGTTTGACACTGAGTCGGTCTAGCGTGGCTTTGCTGCCTGCTGGCCGGCTCACAAGCAATCAAGTGCCTGTGGAATGCACAAGCAATTTGCAGGCAGATTCTTTCACTGGTTTTACGGGCTGCCTGGTGGCAGCTCAATTCTCTGGTTGCAGGAAGAGCCCGTTTCAACTAACACCGGGCTTCGACCTGCCTTAACAAAGGGGAAGTGACCCATGAACACAAACGACATCGTCAACGGAAAGGTGAGTCACGTGGCCAAAAGCTACGCGCTCATCGAGATCGAATCAGCTGGCAAGATCGGCCTCCTGCATGTGACGGAGATGCGCGGTGGCAGCCGCGGTGCCCGCTCTGCTCGCCTGGCGGCTCTCCAGCCTGGCTGGGACGTGACCGTGGAGGTCCTCAAGATCGAGGGCGAAAGCGGTAAGGAGCGCATCTCGCTGTCCGAGCGCTCCATCCAGGACCGCTGTGTGCAGGAGGAGCTGCAGCCCGGACAGGAGGTCACAGGCAAGGTGGCCGACGTGCGCGAGTACGGCGCAATTGTCGAGCTGGAGACGCCGTGCGTGTCCACCGGACTCAAGGCTCTGCTGCACGCCTCCCAGCTGCCTGGTCCCGGGCGGCGCGAGCGCGACGAGTACCTGAAGCGCTTCAAGGCAGGCGATGCCATCACCGCCGAGGTGGTGAGTATCGAGCAGCGCGACGGGGAGTTGCGCATCGGGCTCTCGCTGGTGGCTGCTGAGCAGCGGAAGCTGAAGGCAGAACTCACCGGAGAAGGTGTCGGCAACGCTCCCGTCTACAAGGGCACGGTCACGCGCCGCGGACAGGGCGGCTTCACCGTGGAATTCGGCTCCCGCGACAACCCCATGAGCGGGTTCCTGCCCGACTCGGAGCTGGGGCGGACCTCGTCCAACAGCATCAAGGTGGGCGGCTGCGTTCGGGTGCGGGTCGCGGAGATCAATGGCTCGCAGGTCAGGCTGACCCGCAATGGCATCAGCTGATCCCCACCATGCCGGCGCACCGTGCGCGGTGCCCGGCAACTGTGTAGAATTTGGGCTTGGGTGAGCAGTCTTGGTGCTTAACGGCTCCTAGACTGCTCACCCGGCCTGATTTCTTGTTTGAACCGCTTATACTAGAACATACCATACCAAACATGATAGTATCTAGCTTTAATCTTTAAAAATGGTCCCCCGGAGCCGGAGACGCCCGGCAGTGAATATGTGCTGATCTTATAGAGTAAAAGTCTAGTCGACGCCAAACCAGCGCAAGAGGCGCTCAAAGCCACTCTCTGGCTTTACCTTTTCCCGACCTGCCTTAATCCGTGCAAGCTCCTCCTCCGCCGCTTGCACTTGAGCATCCGGGCCCTTCAAGACCGGGCGCAGGATACCCAGAGCGCGCTCGTAGACGGGCTCGGCTTCCTCCAGCGCTCCCAGGAAAGAGTAGACATGAGCCAGTTCAAGGAGTGTCTTTCCTACTCTGGGATGATTCTCTCCCAGCTGATTGCACAGGAGCGCCAACAGGTGGCGCAGGATGCGCTCGTCATTTTCTGGCCGTGCCAGCGCCTGATAGACCGAATGTAGTATGAGGTAATTTTCTTCCAGATCCGGGTGCTCGGCACCCAGCTGTCTCTCCTGTATCTCCAGCGCCCTTAAAAGAAAACGTTCCGACTCAAGATAGTTTTTCTCCTGGAAGTAAATCCGGCCCAGCCTGGAGATAACGGGCACCAGCCCAATATGATCGAGGTCATAGGCTGTCTCTTATACACATCTGACGCTGCCGACGA
>CAYPBX010000073.1:0-9045 GCA_964409075.1 uncultured Candidatus Obscuribacterales bacterium | reverse complement strand
TGCCCGATGTTGAGACGACAGTCGTGGAGAACATACCCGAGAGCGCTGAGGTCGAGCGGGTGATGGAGAAGCTCATTGCAGCCGGAAATCGCCTGATTTTCTCGACCTCATACGGCTATCTGGAGCCGGCTCTGCGTGTAGCCAAGCGGCACCCGGATGTGATTATCATGCAATCGGGCCGCAAGGCGAAGACAGAGAATCTGGCCAGCTTTTTTGCTTACGAATACGAACCGTTTTATGTTGTCGGTGCTGTAGCAGGCCGGATGACAAAGTCGAACAAAATTGGACTTGTCTGCGCGCATCCGGTTCCTGTGCTGTTACAAATGGTGAACTCCTTTGTTCTCGGTGTGCGCTCAGTGAATCCCAAAGCTGTCGTCAAGGTCGTCTGGACCAACAAATGGACGGATGCAGCGACCGAGGCTGAGGCGGCTAAGGGGCTCATCGACCTAGGGGCCGATGTTATCGGCTGTGTTGTAGACAGCCCGATTACTGTCGCGCAAACAGGCGAGCGGAACAAAGTCCTGGTGGTAGGGTCACAGGCTGATCTGAAAAAGTATGCGCCCAGCCAGTGGCTGACCGGTGCACGCTGGAACTGGGGACCGATCTATCTAAAAATTGCCCGCGATGTCAAAAACGGTGCCTGGAAGAGCAGCTCTTACTGGTACAGGATGAAGGATGGCGCAGTTGACATTACATCTTTTGGTGACAAGGTTCCCGAGAATGTGAAAGGAGAGGCGCTTGCCTTGAAAGAGCAGATTTGTGACGGCAGCCTGGAGATATTCCAGGCTCCGCTGAAAGACCGGGGCGGGAAGGTCGTTTTGTCTGCAGGAGAGAAGGCGACGGAGGAGTGGCTCAACAACATGAACTTCTTTGTCAAAGGCGTGGAAGGCACGCTGCCGGGAGCATGACGACGACCGGCTTATCAAATGATTTCCGTTGATGCCCATTCGTTCCAGGACGCAACTCCGGCTGGCGTCGCAGCTTGTAGATGAGCTATCTGATCGGCTGGATTCTTTAACCGCTGGTGAGCGAGCTTACTTTGATGTGCTCTGCGACCTCATCAAGCATTACGAGGATACAATCTACAAACCACCGCGCTATCTGGTAGGAGCGGAAGCTCTCAAGTTCTTGCTAGAGCAAAACCACCTGACCCAGGCGGACCTGGCAAGAGAGAGAGGAATGCCCAGGTTGCATCTATCAGCTTTTTTGGCTGGAACTAAAGAGCTGAGCAAAGGCAATGCCTTGAAGCTCGCTGAGCGATTCCGGGTATCGCCCGCGCTTTTTCTGGTCTGATAGACTATTTTGAGCGATTTCGCGGCCGTCTTCTGGTTGACGTTTGTTTGTAGACGCGTGAGTTCTGATTCGGAGAGCCGACGTTAGCCAAATTGTGTAAGTTCCGGAGCGCCGAGGGGACGATCGAAACGTGACTGAGCCATCCGATACCAGGCTGTATGAGCGTATGGTACTAATCCTGAAGTCGAAGGAGTTTTGGAAGGCCGTTCTAACTGGAACACTGACAGGCACAGCCTTTTCGGTCTATGGCTTTCTCTTATTCCACGCTGGCGACGTCGCCCTGGGTTATGTGCTCTTTGTCCTGGTTCCGTTTGCCACCGGATTTGCCGTAGCCATGGTCACAAGTCCCATGCGGATGTTGGTGGCCAACCTTGTGATTACTACAGTAGTATGCTTTGCGATTTTGCTTGCAACAGGACGGGAAGGGCTCGTGTGCTGCGTTTTGGCAGCACCGATCCTCATTGTGTGTCTTTTCATTGGGGCTGGGGTCGCACGCCTGCTGCGCAAATTCTGGATTGACCGACATAAGAATGCAACGATTTTGAAGATCGTGGCGCTCCTGGCGATGTGCTCAACACTTAAGGGAGCTGACTTTATTGAGCAACCGTTCCGCAATGCTTCTCGCCTGGAGACAGTAACAACTGTGCGACACTTCGCCGCACCTCGAGATCAAGTCTGGCAACATTTGAAGGAGGTTGGTTCTGTCGCCGGGAACAAGCCCTTCCTGCTGCAGATAGGGTTGCCAGTCCCGTTGAGCTGCTCATTGAGTTACGAGGGAGTTGGAGCGATGCGCAGGTGCCAGTTTAACACCGGCGAGATTTTAGAGCGAGTTGACCAGTGGGCGGAGCCTGCATGCATGAGACTAACGATAGTTGGAAACAGTCTTCCGGGCAGGCATTGGTTGACGTTCAAGAATGCTAGCTATGTGCTTGCGGAGGACAGCGGCCAGACAATGGTTGTCCGCAAGACCACTATTGCCTCCAGGCTTGCTCCTGAGTGGTACTGGAGACCGCTGGAGCACCTCGGTGTTCAAAGCGAGCACGACTATCTGCTAAATGCCGTAGCGCGGCGCCTTGAAAGAACGCCTTGAGATAGCGTCATGTTTCCTGGGGAGCATTTTCAGTCTGCTGCTATGCGGTAGCAAGGATCTTTAGTTGTCTCGGTGATGGCCGCCCATTTTGGAAATCATTCTCTGCCAATCTGATAGATACGTTCTGGCCTGTGCGCGGGAACATGGTGCAGGACAAGAATTCTGTACGGGTTCAATTTAGCCAGCAGGATTGAGCTTAAAACCGAACCTGTGGTCGAGGATTTTGCGGAGGCAGCGGCGCTCCTGAATGTGATATGTATGTTTATGTTAGGTTGAGGATTGCGAGATGCCAAACCTGAGCAGGAAGTTCTGGATAGGTATGCTCTCTGGCGGACTGGTCGTGAGTGAGCTGACCCTGGCACCACCCGCATGCCCTGCCGATCCCCTTACCTCTCTGGTCAAAGGTACGATCGATGTGGCAGGGGCAGCCGCGAAGATGTCTGTCAAAGCAGGCGAAGTAGTTGTTGGGGCGGCTGGCGAGGCAGGCAAGGTATCGGTAAAGGCAGGCGAGGTAGCCGTAGGTGCGACTGGCGCAGCTGCAGAAGCCACGGTCGGCGCAACCGGTAAGGTCCTCGGTGTCGGTGGGGATAGAGAGGGCCCTAAGCAGCAGGATCTAAGCCATGATGAGAGGGACGTTGTTTCGGTGCCTGATAGCAAGGTGGCACCAGGCAATTTTGAACAGGTGGCGCAAACAATACGCGGTCTTGACGAGCAGATTGCCGAGAGCCTAAGCCGGGGAAAGATATGTCCTGAAGAGGGAGTAAGTCTTAGAGAAGAGATGAATGCTATCTTTGCCCAAATTATGTCTCAGCGTGGAGGTCGCGGAAACCTGAGTGATAGCGAGACTGTGGAGTTCAGAGAAGCTGTCGCTCGCGTGGAGGCCAGGTATAAACGTTATCTGGCAAGAGACCATCTCGCGCAGCCGTGATTCGGAATTTTTGGGGGAAATCCCTGGAGTGGCTTCGATGGCTATGGCAGAATCTTGTTGCAAGGCTGTTGGCCACACACCTGGACCAAGTAAAAAAGTAGTAGCACTGGCATGGTAGATTGCGAGAGTCAAAGAGATTCAGCCGAAATGTGGCAGAACAGAAAGAAGGGCCCGGTGATATCGGGCGGCGTGCCTTTACTCGATACGAAGGCAGCTGACTCTTTGTTTAACCATCAAGCCTTTCTGCGGGTTGTGGCCTTTGCAGCTGCCTGGAGAGTTGGAGAGCAATCTACGGTGAGCACCATGAGGGCGGCGGCGGTGCAGAAAGTGCGGCTGGTTATGCAGTGGTGCCCCATCCAACTGCCGTCGTCTTGCTGAACGTGACTCAGGTTGGCAGTGATGCGGTCGTTCCAGCCGGGCCAGTCCGTGCTGTGGCTGACAAGCAAGGTCTCGCTGATGTTGAGGTAGCTGAGAAATTCCTCGCCGCCATTGCAGCCGAAGCCGCTCACGAATCGATCATCGGAGAACTTCTTTGTCACAGCTGAAATTGCCATCCCCTGGGACTTCTCCGCATCCGCAAAGCGCTGCAGCTCGTCTCTGGCCCTGCGCTTAGCCTCATTGCTTGTGCTCTTGCTCGCCAGAATCTTCTTCAGATCGCCGGCTTTTTGCTTATTAGTATTAATTGACTCCTGAAGCGCGCCTAGAGCAGCACCAGCTGCATAGAGAGGAACGCCAGCGGATCCTTCAGCTGCGAAGTTGCCGGTCTTGGAGTCATAACTTTGCTTGGCATAGGCCTCAGCGCGTTTGAGCGTGGATTCATTGACAGCTATGCCTGCCTGACTTGCGCGGTTTAGCGCTCTGGTAGCGATGGCTTGTGAGTGCACAGGTGCCCAGCCGGCGCCTGCCCATTGACCATCCTCGCCTTGATGGCGCTCGATTTTTTTGATGACCTTATGCAGAGCTGCCTGAACTTGCTTGTTTTTCTTCTCATCGGGCATCTGCCCTATTATCTCGGAGAGGAACTGGGCTGCCAGGAAGGTATCGATATAAGGGCCGAGCTTGGACTGCAGCCTGGTGCCTCTTATGTCTGTTACATAGAGGGATTCTGGATCCGCAGCTTCAATACTCTGACATACAAATTCTGCTGCCCTGGTTAGATTCGCTGCATAGGTGCCCTTGTTCGGGTAGTTTCCGCATCTGAGAACTGCCAGGGCCGCCATGGCAGTGTCGGCGACATTGGCGGTCTCCTTCATATTCATGTGGTTTGTGCTGCGCATATGGGCAGACTCTTCGCCTTCCGACCAGCCTCCGTTTGGCATCTGCTTGCCAATCAGATAGGCGAGCCCCCTGCTCTCGCCAGCACTTAGCGTTGGCGGCTGAGTATGAGCAACAGCCCGACCTGGACTGAGAGAAGAATCCATGCCGGCTACCAGCCCGGTGCCTGCTGTCAGCACCAAAATGGTTGTCCCGGCCACCACAAATCTATTCATGATGTTCACCTCGATGTAAATCGGCCCAGGCACCGCTAATCCGATCTCTGGCGGAGCCTGATCTGCTCTTTTGTTGATATTGCGCTCGTCCAACGAGGCGGAACGTTCTAAGGAACAATCCGCAGCCGAGTGCTTACAGACCAGATTATGGAGCCTGGAGGAATTTACCGGATCAGGAAAATTACTAGAATTGGCCCGGTGAAAACACCGCAATCAATCACGGTTGGCATCTTGTTGAGACCTGAATTTTGAATTATCATTGGAAATGTCGAGAGGGCTGATCGATAAATGCAAGATTCCGAATGTAATATTGACAAAACCTGCCTGTCGGTGGCAGGCTACTTCGATCACAGCGACGATGTGAGCTATTGGTTGTCGAAAACTCCCGAAGAGCGCTTTGCAGCGCTCGAGCTCGTACGACAGGTGCTGTATGGCTACGACGCGACTTCTGCCGGACTTCAAAGAGTTCTTGAGGTTGTTGGAGGAGCACGAGGTTGAGTATCTCCTCATCGGTGGTTATGCAGTCGGTTTCTACGGATATGTGCGTGCCACGGCAGATTTGGATATCTGGGTGAGGCGCGAGCCACGTAATGCGCAGCGTTTGGTTGATGCATTGAAAGCATTCGGTTTCGATCTGCCAGAGCTTTCTGCCAGTTTGTTCCTTGCGGAAAATATCGTCAGAATGGGAGTGCCGCCATTTCGCATCGAGCTTATGACCTCTCTCTCTGGCGTCGAGTTCGACGAGTGCTATCGCGATAGTTGTTCTGTCGAAATAGATGCCGTGCCCGTGCGAATAATAGGATTGGACCATCTCAAGAAAAACAAGCGTGCTGCTGGACGCCACAAGGATCTTGACGATCTGGAGCATTTGCCATAGCTGCCTTCATCGGGTAATATCCTGAGCCCGGTGGCAGCCCCGGAGTAGATTTGCGAGGGCGGCGCGGGTGTAATGCCAGGTAAGGACGCTCGGATTACGGTGCTTGAAAATAGGTGTTCGGCTCCGGGTGTTACGGTTGGTTCTTCAGTAGTTTTTATCGGCTTATGACTGTATACTCAACTGGCTTTCTGTGAACTGGTTTCGATATGTCAATACTAAACGTTTTAGGCTTGCGATTGTCCGGTGTGGAATTCCTCGCCGAGTTTATGGAGCTTGCCCAGGAGTCATTGCGAGTTAACCAGGAAGATCCTGATTGCAAGTACATTGAGGCGTGGCAAGATCCTGCTGACAAGCTGCGCTTCATGCTTACCAGTATCTGGGAGACCCAGGAGGCGCTGGATGAGTGGTATCGCAGTCCATTCCATACGGAGCTGCGCAAGCGAGGCATGGAAGGCATGCTGGAGTCCTACTTTACACATCAAGGACAGCTGGAGGAGAGCAGGAGCCACGAATGGCGTCGCCCTGTCCGCACGTAGCGTAATTTGCCTATCGCTGGTACGGGAAGCTGCTCTTGCCTTGAGATAGTGTTATGTTTCCCGGGGAGCATTTTCAGTCTGCTGCTATGCGGCAGCAGGGATCTTTAGTTGTCTCGGTGACGGTCGCTGATCTCGGAACTCATTCTCTGCCAATCTGATGGTACGCTGGGAGCTGGGCGCCACAAGGATCTTGACGATCTGGAGCATCTGCGATAGTTGCCTTCATCGGGCTATATCCTGGCCCTCAATTGGTTTCTAGCGGACATATGCAAAATCGCGGTTTTTCTAACAGTGCATAAAAAACTGCTGTCCCTGTTTCAATTTGTTGAACTTCCAGCGACCCCCTGTCGTTTAAAAGTAGAAGCGCAGTTTTTCTCACCGGGACTAAAGGAGGTGCCAGCATGTCGACAGCAGGACTAATTTGCACCCAGATCAACCGCATACAGAAGGGAGTACTCTTTTCGACTCGTC
Organism: uncultured Candidatus Obscuribacterales bacterium; assembly: GCA_964409075.1. GTDB lineage: Bacteria > Cyanobacteriota > Vampirovibrionia > Obscuribacterales > Obscuribacteraceae > CAYPBX01. Next base: position 2,360 of record CAYPBX010000073.1, on the reverse strand, counting down.
AATTCCTCTCTCTCGGCTCACGGGGGGCGGTCGATCAGACACTCTACAATCTGGTCAAGGCGAAAGTCATCATGCGTGTTGCCCGCGGCGTATTTCTGAGAGCAGGGTCACGGATGCCCTCAGCATATGAGGTGGCCAAAGTTAAAGCAGAATCCTTTGGCAAGCGCATCTTCACACATGGTGCTGATACTGCCCATTTCCTGGGATTTCCAGTAAAAAACAATCAGACTCCTACCTTTGCTTCGACCGGTAGGACAACTTCGTTTCGCTTTGGCGATGTCGTCATTCGCCTGATTGGGACATGTCTGAGAAAGCTACATGGAGAGGAGACTCTCTTAGGCAAAGTGATTCGAGCTTTGTGGCACATTGGTAAGACTGACTGCACTCCGGATCTGGTGACGCAGACATATCCTGCCTGGAGCTCAGTCTGCGGGCAGCTGGAGATAGCGGCGCCTTTCTTACCTGGCTGGATGAATAATCTATTCTACTGGGGTCGCACAGAGACCCGAATATACACATGGTCCGCCAAATAGCGCGGACCGAGTCGCGACAGTTGGCTGCCGATCGAACCTAGCTTTTCCTGAATATGCCGATCAGTTCAAGAGGATGGACCTAGGAATATCTCTGCCAAAATTTAGAAGGGGGGTTGGCTCAAGAGATTCGCTGGGGAAGCAGGCAGTACTGATGCTCGCGGATATTGTTGAGCTGCAGGTTTAATGTAATTTTTTGAACCAATTAGCGGTGACGGACGTTACTAGGTTAAAGGTTAGTGTGTGGTTTTGTTCAGTAGCGAATAATCCAGAGCCGGTTCATCTTCATCCGAGGCTTCGTGCCATACCAAGCGAAGGGGGAACTATCATATGGGCAGCAAGATAAATGTGCTTGCGGTGCGGTTGGCTATCATGGCCTGCGCTCTGTGTACGACTGCTACAACCGTGCTGCTGGAGGCGCCGGCCCAGAGTGGCAGTCAGCCAACATTCGGCTATCCTGAGCCGCCTGGCAGCCCCAGAACAGATTTGCGAGGGTCAGGCGCAGACGCAAGGCAGGGCGAGCAATTGGAAGATGGCGGTCCGCCAGGAAGATTCCGCCGGGGACCCGGCGGGCGATTCGGCCGAAGGCAAGGTGGTCCTTCCGAGCAGGATGGGCCTGATGATCTCAATCGGCGGCGGATGATGAGGCGCATGGGCATGAGAGGTGGTCAGGGTGGACAATTTGGTCCTGGTCAGGTTGAGCCGCGCGGCAGTCAATTTGACGGTGGACCACTAGGGCAGTCAGGGGACAGATGGGGGCCACAGGCTGAATATGGTCCTCGTAGACCCGGTCGGGCTGCTGGCAGACCCGGCGGGCAATTCGGCCAAGGGCGTGGTGGTCCTTCCGCGCAAGATGGTCCTGAGGATTTCAATCGGCGACGGATGATGAGGCGCCTGCGCATGAGAGGTGGTCAGGGTAGCGAGTTTGGCCCTGGGCCGTTTAAGCGACCTGGCAGTGGAACTCTTCCGGACAGGCGCGGCCGACCTGGTGGTTCATATGGTGGCAGCGGATCAGGAGAGCAGGAGCCAGCCGACGGAGCGTTGCTTCCAAGGGACGTCGAGGAGGATGGCGAAGGCCTGCCCGGACAAGCAGACCGGCGTCCCCCGAGAAGCAGCAATCGGGTTAGATTCGACAGGTTTGCCTCGTTGACTGGTCCAGCAGCCTGAGACTGATGTAGCTTACTGGAATGGGTCCTGACGCCCTGCAAAGATGGTTTGCTCATCCAGAAAAGCGAATATTTTTAGATCGCAATGCTTGAAAATGGGACTTTAGCACCAGGTGTGGCGGTGCCAGCCAGGTTGATGCTTCTTGGAGCGGATTTTCTCTGATAGTTGCAGCAACCCTTAGCTTTTTAGGGGCAAAGGAAGTTGCTCCCTACAGGAGTCTCTTTGGATCTGCTGACAGGACGCTGGCTAAGCTTCCGCCTCCTCGAAGGAGGATATGTCAATCTCGACGCGCCTGCCGTTGTACTGAGCAATTGATTTCACCAGGTTGCGTACGGCCGTAATTGTCCTGCCGCCCTTGCCGATCAGGCGCCCGACAATGTCGTCATCGCAGCGGGCTGCTATTCTCGTGTAACGTGAGCTTATCTGATCTCGCGTTATCTCAATTCTGTCTGGATTATCAGCCAGAGCTTTGAGCAGGTACTCTGCCAGGTCCTCGGCCGCCGTTGGCAGAAGGTTTGCGCCTAAGTTTGAGTAGCGGCCGAATCTTCCACCTTGCCCTTTCTTAAAAGGCCGAGAACGGTTTCGGTCGGCTGGGCGCCATCTTTTATCCATTTATCGATTGCTTCTCTGTTTAACCTGAGCTCTTTAGACCTGGGGTTGTAG
>CAYPBX010000072.1:8701-9118 GCA_964409075.1 uncultured Candidatus Obscuribacterales bacterium | reverse complement strand
GCCTCTTTATAGGCGCGCTGCTGGCAGCGCTGGCGCTCGTTGGCCGGCTGGAGCTCTGGTTTGTGCTCCTGGCGCTCATTTATATTGCCGAGACGCTGTCGGTGATTCTGCAGGTGGTCTATTTCAAGCTCACCAAGGAGTACGTCGGGGGAGCAGGCTCTATGGCTGCGGTCTGGGTGAAGCTAACGTGCCGCTTGCCCGGGGAGGGCAGGCGTCTCTTTAGAATGGCTCCCTTGCACCATCATTTCGAGGCTGTCGGTCAGGAGCAGGGAGTTGCCGAGTGGAAGGTGGTCATGTATTTTTGGCTGGCACAGATGCTGATCTGCCTGGTGGCTCTGGCTTTGTACTACTGGCTGTGACACCGGTCTCGCGAGACAGTTTACATTCACTCCCGAGTATCTGCGTTCGACAGGGAGC
>CAYPBX010000072.1:2142-8691 GCA_964409075.1 uncultured Candidatus Obscuribacterales bacterium | reverse complement strand
ACAACCGCTCCCTGTACCTTCGGCCATGACACTAACATCTGCCAGTGACAATTTACGCGAGACAAGCGCGGAGGCGGCAGCAACGAAGCGTAGAGCCAAAGCGACTCTTGGATGTCACGCCCAGTCAGCGAGGTGGAGCGCCTGGTAACCCGAGCGCGCAGGCGAGCGAGGCAAGCGCGGAGGCGGCGAGGAACGAAGCCGCCGGAGCGCATAAAATAATGAAAAGCCGGCCTCCCGGTGGCCGGCTTTTGATCAGGCATTGCCTGAGATCGGCTTTAGTTTAAGCTCGATTTGTGGAAAAGTCGTGGAAGTACATTCAGCCAGCTCACCTGCCGCCGCTCCCGGAGAGCGTCTTCGCCTGTCTGTCAGCCAGATCTGCCTCATCTTCCCGCCCGTTGTTTTTTAAAAACACGGCGTATTCTTGCAGGCATTCGGCTAGCTGGCTGTAGCTGCGCTGCTGCTTGAAGGCATTCAGTGCCGATTGGAAAGCAGCATCAGCCTGGGTGGATTTGCCTTGATCTGCCAGCACGGCAGCCTGAACCTGGTAAAAGTCGCCAACCTGTCGCCAGTGGTATTTGCCCATCTCTTTGAGCGCTTTTGCTAGAAGCGGCTCGGCCTTGGCTGCCTGACCGGCTTGCTGTAGTGTCTTAGCCAGGCTGAGGATGCTCTGGAGATAGTCGGGATGATCCATTATCTGCGTCTTTTGCCTGATCTCGACCGATCTCTCCAGGACGGGCAGAGCATCTTCGAGGCGATTTTGCCGGAGCAGGCAGGCGCCCAGGTGGTCGAGAAGCGGCACCAGGCTGAAATGGTCCTTGTAGTAGGCTTTCTCGAGCTTCTCTAGCGCTTCTGCCCAGATGCGCTCGGCATCCTGCCAGCGCTCCTGCCGGGCCAGGATTTCAGCCAGGTTGTCTTCCAGAGCTGCCAGGTGTGGTGAATCCGCGCCGTAAGCTCTGGTTGCCTTGGCGATTGCCTGCTCCAGGCAGGCTTGTGCGCCAGGCAGATTCCCGGCGGCCAGCTCGCCTGTGCCTTTCCGGGCCAACTCCGCCGAGTTGGCTATCTCGCAGCTAAATGAATCGGCGTCTGTGACTGCTGTCATAATCTCAACTGTCGGCTGGCTCTCCTGCCCGATCGATTTTAGCTTGCCTTGCCAGCTGTCGGGCTGACTTCTGAAGGAAAAGATATACTTTTGGGGATAGCGGAAGCAGTGCTTTGATGCGGTGGCTCAACAGGTAATCAGGCTGATAAACGATCTCATTGGCCAAGGCCGGTGGGATGAAGCGTACTCGGTGCTCAGGCGTTCGGCTGCCCAGGCAGGAGGCGATGCCAAGCTGTCCTATCAGTTTGGATTGTTTCTCAACATGATGGGCAAGCACGACGAGGCTGAAATTTACCTGAGAGCTGCCGTCCAGGGAGGGAGCCGAGTTGCTGATGCGCACTACCACCTCGGCCTCTCCCTCCTCAGGCAGCGCCGATTGAAGGAGGCTCTTGCGGAGTTTCGGGAGGCCTGCGAGATTGCCGGGCAGTTTGCGGTCGGCCATCTTCACTGGGGAATCGCCCTGTCGCTTATGGGCAGCCATAGAGGCGCCCTAGGGCAGTACCGCGAGGCAATCAGGCTGAATCCGCAGCTGGTGGCCGCCTACTATCAAGCTGGACTGAGCAGCCTACGGCTCGGTCAAGCTGATGAGGCTTGTGAGTTTCTACTTAAAGCAGTGGAGATCGACCCCCGCTTTGCTGAAGCACACGCGCTCTTAGGGGAAGCCTCTCTCGCCCAGGGAAAGCCCGATGAGGCAGTCGAGCGCTTCCGGACGGCGCTGGACCTTAACGGGCAGCTTGCCCCGCTCAAGAGGCAGTGGGCGTACGCGCTGGCTGTCAACAGGCAGTACGAGGAGGCAAACAAGCAGTATCAAGAGGCTGTACGTCTGGGGCCTCAGCTTATCAAGGCCAGGGACAGAGCGCTCTTGTATAACGACTGGGGTGTGAGCCTCTTTCGCAGTGGCAGAGCGGAGGAGGCTTGTGAGAAGCTTTTGCATGCAGTCGATGTAGATCGAGAGCTTATCGAGTCTCGCCTCAACCTGGGCATGGTCTTGAGCGCCCTGGGAGAGTATGAGAAGGCAGCCAATGCTTTCGAGCAGGCGCTTGAAATCAATCCGGAGCTGGCTGAGGCCAGCATGCATCTGGGCGTTGCTTATCTTTTTCTCGGCAGAGCCAAGGAGGCACTGGAAAAGTTTGCCAGCGCCGGGTCAGCTGGACTGGCTGCTGCCCAGCTCGATTTGTGGATCGGTTATGCACAGGTAGGGCTGGAGAAGCTGGATGTGGCTGAGCGTCACTTCCGGCGTGCAGCCGAGGCGACTGCCGACAACTACCTGGCCCTCGATGCCTGGGGGCTCAGCCTGGCTCTCCAAGGTCGCCACGAGGAGGCGGTTGAGAAGTTCAGGAGGGTTTTGGCTGTCGGCAGCCGCGGTGACTATGCCCTGGTACATCTTCACCTGGCCAAGTCTCTTGAGGCCTTAGGTGGAAGCCAGGAGGCACGGCAGCAGTACAGGCAGGCGATCGAGCTCGATCCTGCCTGTCTGGAGCCAGAAAAGGAGGCGCTGGATCTGCTCATGAAGGCTAGCCAGTACGATCTGGTAATTGCCAGATCGATGCGGCTTCTGGACATCTTCCCCGGTGATAGCGACGCCAGGTTAGCCATGGCTCGTGCCTGGAAGGCGATGAACAGGGTGAATGAATCCAGCGAGCTTCTTGAGGCTCTCATAACCGAAGAGCCGGACAACGGTCCAGCTCAGGCGATGCTTGGGCAGATTAACCTGGCACAGGGGCGACTGGTCGAGGCGGACGAGAAGTTTCGTGCTGCTGCGCTGGCTTTTGAGGGGGACGTGGAGCTCTACTACTCCTGGGGAAAGACGCTCTCTCTTCTGGGGATGCATGAGTTGGCCCTGGAGAAGTTCGCCAAGGCCGCCGAGATCGATCCTTACGATGGCGACACCTATGAGGCCTGGGGGTCGACGCTCAAGATTTTGGGCCGCTATCAGGAGGCAGCCGAGGTCTACAAGCGTGCAGCGGAGTACATCTGAGCTTAAGGTCGCCGGGAGCGACCGCGATGTAGATCTGCTCGGCAAGACAGAGCAGCTCGTCTACTTTCGCCTGACCTTTGCCGTGGCTTGCCTGGGGGTGGTGCTCCTCTTTGGTGTCCTGGTTCGGGAAAAGTTCGATCTGGCACTTGTTCTGCCTGTCTGTGCAGCCTGGTTGGCGTATCTTGTCTGCGGGCTTTTTTTGCTTCGCTTAAGATTGCAAGCGGACCGGCGCCGGCTCTCTCTACTCAACTGCGTCCTCCTGACCTTTGATATTGCAGCCGTGTCGGCTGTCCTTCACCTGACTGGTGGAGTTGACTCCGACCTTTATTTTCTTTATTTGCTGCCGATTTTGCTTTCGAGCTACTCTTTTGGCCGCCAAGGGATATTCCTTACGGCGGCAGCAGCAGCAGCAGCTTACATCGGTGTTCTAGCTTTTGAAAACAGCAAGCTGTTGCCCTATATGCTAGGCCAGGCAGGGGAGGAGAGTCCGGCGCGTGCATATGTTCACCGGCTTTTTACGCGCATGGCATCACGCTCGGCCATATTCGTGGCTGTAGCGTTTATCTGGGGTGCCTTCTGCCACCACATGTCCAGGCTGGCAAGATATGGGGAAGATCGTTTGCTCGATGAGCTCAAGTCCAATACGAGCCTGGTGGCAGAGACTAGAGCCCAGGCAGCCCGCGAACACCTTATTAATGCCATCAGCTCGCAGGTGCGCTCGACCCTGGATCTGGACCGGATCCTGGAGACGACAGCTGCCCAGCTGCAGGCGGCCGTCGGTGCCAGCCGCTGTGCCATTGTCTGTCCCCCGGCTGCTCCTGACGGCGAGCCGCTCATCTGGGAGGCTGTGAGCGAGGAGCTGCCGCTCGATAACAGGAGCATATCGGCTGCGTTCTGCCGCTTTGTTCTCGACGAACGGTCCAGCTACAAGCAAGCTGCCGACGGCAGTCTCATTAAAACTTATGTCTTGCCTAAGGCAGAGGCGATAGAGGAGCTTGTGAGTGTGCGTGATGAGATCCTGCGCTTGAGTATCGAGTCGCTCGTGTTGCAGCCGATTATGTACGGGCTTGCCTCCATGGGTGTCCTCATGATTGCCGAGTGCGGCCGCCCCCGCAGCTGGGCCGAGGTAGAGCTTGACCTTTTGCGCTCTGTGGCCGGACAGGTTGCCATCGCCCTAGAACATGCTCGCCTGGTGGATCAGCTCTCGCGGAAAAATAAAGACCTCATACGCAAGAACATCAACCTGGATCAAAAGAACCTGGAGCTCAGGACCATGCAGGCGCAGCTGATCCACCAGGAGAAAATGGCTTCGCTGGGGCGCATTGTGGCCGGCATCGCTCATGAGCTCAACAATCCGGTCAATTTCGTACACGGGAATCTCCCTTATCTGGCCCAGCATATAGATGATTTAAAAAGGATTATCACAGCTGCCGGACAGTCAGGGGACCGCCAGGAGCTAGACAGGTTCAAGGAGGAGCTGAAGTATGATTTTGTCATCGGTGATCTTGAACACATCATCGCCGACCTTGACGAAGGATGCGAGCGCATCAGGCACATTGTGCGCAATCTGAAGAGCTTCAGCAGGCTGGATGAGGCTGAGCTGAAGGAAGCCTCAATCCAGGAGGGAATTGAAGCGACGGTTAAGATCCTCAACCAGTACTACGGACGTGATCGCATTCCCGTCGAGATGAGGTTTACGGCGTTGCCGCCACTCCTTTGTTATCCCGGGCAGCTGAATCAGGTCTGGATGAACCTTCTTGCCAATGCAGCCGAAGCGCTGGAGGGTCCTGCTCACGGCCAGGGAGCCAAGGTGACGATTTCCGGGCGTCTGGAAGGGGGCAGCGTCCTGGTGTCAATCACCGATAATGGGGCTGGCATTGTGAGGGAGAATCGGAGTAAAATCTTTGAGCCCTTCTTCACAACCAAGCCGGTCGGAAAGGGTACTGGGCTGGGCCTGTCGATCTGCCACTCGATCGTTCAGGCACATGGCGGGGCTATCTGGTTCGAGTCCACGCCAGGCTGCGGGACGACCTTTAATGTCAGACTGCCGCTTGCGCTCCCCCCGGTGAGTGAGAAAAGCAGGGGATGAAAATTGCCCATTCAAGCCGAGCCTTGCCGATGATTGCTGCCGCCGAAAGCAAAAACGCGCGCCATAAGATCCTGGTTGTTGACGATGAGCCTGCCAACCTTCGTCTCTTGAGCCGGGTTCTGGGCGGCGAGTACCAGACCTTCAGCGCCGCCTCGGGGGAGGACGGACTGGCTCTGCTCAAACGGCATGAGATTAGCCTTATCATTACCGACCAGCGCATGCCAGGCATGACCGGCGTCAAGCTTCTGGAAGCTTCCAGGCAGCTGCGCCCGGACGCGATTAAGATACTGCTGACCGGCTATAGCGATGTAGAGGCGCTCATCGATGCCATCAACCTGGGACATGTCTACAAGTATGTTCCTAAACCCTGGGATGCCGATGAGCTGAAGGTCACGGTCCGGCGGGCCCTGGAGAGTTACGACCTGAAGAGACATAACGAAAGGCTTATCGAGGAGCTGAAAGGAGCTCTCATGGAGCTGGAGAATCTGTCGCTGGGCACCATACGGGCCCTGGCCGATGCTCTTGATGCCAAGTGTGACTATACAGCCGGGCACAGCGTGCGCGTGAGCCGCTACGCTGTCGCCATCGGACTGGCCATGTCGCTCAACGAAGAGCAGCTCAAGGATATCGAGCTGGCTGGCATTCTGCATGACATCGGCAAGATCGGTGTTCCTGAGACGATTCTCTGGAAGCCGGCTCAGCTGACAGCCGAGGAGCGTGCCGTCATGGCTCAGCATCCGGAGCGCGGTGCCAGGATTATTAGCGACATTCGCGCTCTGGTCAGGGCGCGGCAACTAGTGCTCCACCACCACGAGCATACGGACGGAAGCGGCTATCCCGACGGACTTGCCGGCGAGCAGATCCCGATAGGCTCGCGTGTTCTCCTCGTGGCCGATGCATATGATGCCATGACCACGGACAGACCTTACCGCAAGGCGGTCGGGCACGAGCAAGCGGTGGAGGAGATTGTCAGGCACAGCGGTAGCCAGTTCGATCCTCAGGTTGTAAGAACGTTCCTGTCCCTGGTCGCCAAAGATGGAGAGCGCTTCAAGGAGAAGATCCCTGAGACTCTCTTGAGTCTGTCGTGTAACTCAGCTGGGCTCTTATCCCGTCCAGAACAGTGCCTGGATGCAGACGAATCGAGCCGGGGCAAGGTGGCGAGGTCGCCGAAGAGCCGGCAGGCTCGCTAAGAGCCAGGAAACGCTTATCGCTGCCGGGCAGAAGCCTCTCTGGATCTGTAGGACCGAACAGAGCGACCAGCGGTTTTCCAAGCGCCACTGCCAGGTGCATTGGCGCCGAATCCAGGCAGACGATGAGATCGCTCAAGCTGATGAGAGCAGCCAGGTCCGCCAGGCTGGACGTTGCGCCCGATGCAACATGGAA
>CAYPBX010000072.1:0-2132 GCA_964409075.1 uncultured Candidatus Obscuribacterales bacterium | reverse complement strand
CCGGACTGCCTGAGGAGGTGGCCAGCCCCTCGAGAATGCCTGAAATCATCTCAGCGTCGTCAGTCCCGCCTGCGAGGATAATCTCGCTCTGGCGATCTTCAAGCAGGCTGGAGATGGTCTGAGCCCATAGACGGCTCTCCCAGGTCTTTATTATGCCCTTGTGGTAAGCCATCTTGCTTGCACCAGGATGCACCAGGATGCGTGCTGCACTACAGGTAGTACCGGAGCGCCGGGACTCCAGAAAAGTATGCATGGAGCGCATGCTTGACTCCGGCACTTTGATTGTGGGCAGGGAGGGTCGTCGATCGAGTCCCAGTCCTCGTACAAGGTCGTGGTACATGTTTGCTGCGTATTGCTGGCGCTTGAGCGGTACCGGATTGGTAAGCAGCGCTCTTGCCAGGGCGGAAGTGTGATAGCCGATGCGCTTGCTGGCTCCGGAGCTGGCAAGAAGCACGGACACCAGAGGCGAGCTGCCTGAGGAGAGAACTATGTCGTAGCGCCCCCGGCGCAGGATAGCAATCAGCCCGATCAGATCTGCTGGAGTGAGCGGCCGCTTCTTAATATCGAAGGTGAGAATCTCATCGGGCAGATTGGTTATCTCGCCTATGCAGGCTGCGCGCGGCTCCAGCAAGAGCGTAATCTGCCCCCGGGGGAATGCGGACCTGATGGACTGAAGAGCAGGCAGAAAGAGTATCTCGTCGCCGATACCGCCGAAGTTGATGGTTAAGATTCTGGTCTTGCTAGACATGCCTGTGGGACCGCTTTGCCCCGGTGCCAGTTGCCGGTTGCAGGACGTATAATAACCTCCCGTATGAGAGGCAGCAATTGGTATCTTTTATTCGTTCTGTCAGCGATAGTCGGGGTGGTGGCAGGTTATCTGATCACGCTCCTGGTGCGCTCCGGGCTGATTCCACCGGCTTTCAGGCTCTCGGGTCTCAGAGAGCCTGCCAACATCCTCTTGCTCGGGACCGATGTAGTGTACGACCGCAGTCGCGGGAGGCTGCGCGCACATCGCGCTATCTTTGTCGGACGGGCTGATACCATCATGGTGGCGCGTGTGGATCCGCTGCGCAACTCTATTTTTGTGATCTCAATTCCAAGGGATACGCAGGTGGAGATTCCCGGCCGTGGAATCGGCAAGATCAATTCGGCCAACGCCCTTGGTGGACCGGAGCTGACAACCCGGGCAGTCTCATCCTTTTTAGGGATCCCCATACACCACTATCTAGTTCTCAATACAGCTGGGCTGGTGGAGATGGTTGACAGGCTAGGCGGTATTAACATCCAGGTTCCGAAGCGCATGCGCTACAAAGACAGAGCTGGTGGGTTGCTGATCGATCTCGAGCCCGGAGCCAGGCGGCTTAACGGGCAGGAGGCGATGGGTTTTGTCAGATTTCGCCATGATGCCCTCGGAGACATAGGCCGGGTTCAGCGGCAGGAGATCTTTATCAAGGCTCTGTTACAAAAGGCCATGCAGCCGGAATCCTGGCCCCAGCTGTCCGAGCTGGTCAAGCTGGCCCGCAGGTACGTGGACACAGACCTGAGTGATACTGAGCTCTTGTCCCTGGCGAGCTTTATAAGGGCTGTGCCGCCTGAGAATCAGAAGCTGGCGATGCTCCCGGGGCAATTCTCCGGCAGCGGTGACTGGCTTGTCAGTCGAGCCGAAGTAGAGGAGATTGTTTCTCGCCTGACAGGCCGGAGGTACAGTCGGGTTGAACGCTCAACTGTCAGTGTGTCTATTGAGAATGCCAGCTCGGATCCGAGCCTGGGACAGCGCCTGGCTGTCTATCTTCGACGCAGTGGCTACCCGGTAATGTCCGTAAGGTCTAGGTCGGGCAGAGTAAGAGTCAAGCAGCAGCGCACAAGCATAGTTGCCCAGCGCGGCAATCCCGAGGAGGCTGAGCTGGTCAAGGCCGATCTGGATAATCGGGGCGAGATTGTTAACCTGTCTGTAGGCGACATACGCAGCTCGATTACCCTGGTGGCTGGTGATGATTTGACAGCCTTACTGGACAGGGAACAGTCGATACGCAGGCAGCGCTGAAGCTATGTAGCAAATTGATCGCGTTTTTGTTTGTTATAATCGCTCCCCCGGCGATTTTTCTGTAGCCGCTCCTTCGGCTCGGTGCCCT
>CAYPBX010000071.1:0-9137 GCA_964409075.1 uncultured Candidatus Obscuribacterales bacterium | reverse complement strand
CTGACCTTGACTCCATGATATCTCGCCTAGGGCTCGCCTGCCTCTCCCTGATACGACGCCCAGGCAGCGCAGCGTGTGAGAGCGGAGCAGGCGGACAACGAAGCCGACGAGCGGCTAGATTAAATCAAGCGCCCTGCCGTCACCCACTGAGGGTTAAGCAGAGACGCAGACGGGCAGAGATAAATGAGGACCGGTAGTAACCGGCAGGAGAGGGCTTAAGCGATGCAGAGCACCAGAGCACGAAGCGAGCGCCATCCTGGCAGGGACTGGTTGGCGCTCAGCCAGGCAGACCGCAGGATTTATCTTCAGGGTGTAATCGAAGGGCTCAATAGCGGCATCAGGTTCTGCTCGCAGGAGATGGCCTTCGCGCTTTACTCGCGCATGTCGGGCGAACTGGACGAGGAGAACTCTCTGGCCTTGAGTTCTATTCTCAACCAGGCCCGCAACTGGGCAAAGTCGGGTCTTACCGTAATGCAGTACTCACGGTCAATCGATGATTACGAGCATATCCTGTCAACCTTTTACAGCAACCACCCCAAGTTTCAGCCGCTGGCTCCAGGCTACCTGATGATTTTCATGGACGACCACCACGGCATGGAAGCAGATGCACTCTACAATCTGCACGAGCACTCCTTACAGGGGTTCAGGTTGTAAGCGCTCCGTCGCTGCGTTCCGCAGCGCTCCGCGCCTGCCCCGCTCGGCTGCAGGTTCCTGAAGTTTGCGCTCATGCAGCGTAGCGCAGCGCCCGGGCCTACGGGTGCGAAGCGAAGCGGTTGAAAGCGGAGCGAGCGACACAGGAGCGAGCGGAAGCGGCAATGGACAAACAACCCTTCGCCTCCCTGCATAAACTACAGGGCCAAAACCGCGCTCCGTGGCAGGCTCACCTGCCTCTCTTACGACCGGTTGTCGCCTTCCTTGTTGTTCTTTTCACCGGTCTTGCTGTTGCTTTGCCGGCTGTCTTGTGTGATTTCGCCCGGACCGCACCCGTCTTTCGGCCCCGGGTAGCTGCCTTCTTCTGAGCAGCCTTACGTAATGTTGTCCTTGTGGTCTTTGTCTTCCGCGTTTTACCAACCAATCTCAAGGTTTCTGAGCGGGTCGTCTTTCTGGCTGCCTTCCTCCGCACGGGCTGGACAGCGCTGGCAACCCGCTTGATTACCTTCAGCGCAGCGTTTGCCGCCAACTCCTCGTCAAAGCCAAAGACACCTGTAAACCTGCGGCTGACCGACTGCGCAATTGCAAAGCGCAGATTGATCTTCTCCTCTGCTAGAGCAGCTGCAAATGCATGCCAGAGACCTGCCTTGTCGTCACCTTCCACAAGCACACAATGGATTGAGTCAGCCTCAGAGAGTCCGCCTTTCCTAGCGGCCGCTTGAGCTTCTTTGCTAGTTACTGGATAAACTTCAAGAACAGCCTTGGATGGGTCATTTGGGAAGACATAGCCCATCACGACCTTGAGGTTGACCTCACTTTCCGCAAACGGACTCAAAGCTTTTGCCAGTGTCCCGGGTTGATTCTCCAGATGCCGGCGCCACAAGACTATCCTCTTGCCTGAAATAGCCATAACCTTCTGTGCCTCTTTCCTGCCAAAAAACTTTTCTATGGTAGCACCGGCAACGACCATATAGATCAAGTTACTATAGAACAGCCGATCTCACGAAAGATGCATAAGTATTGTTTGCAGCAAAGGTTATTAAACGAGGCCACGGAATACAACTGCCAAACGGGCAACGCATGGCATCGCCAATCGATTTGCGCAGTCTACCGGGATAGGCCAAGTACTTATCAACATGCAGATCTTAAGGACGAATATTATCTTTGTTCTCGTCCGCCCTAGCTTCCCAGGTAATATCGGCTCGGTAGCCAGGGTGATGAAGAACTTCGGCTTCACTAGCCTCCGCCTTGTAGCGCCACCAAAGGAATACAGGTATGCAGCAGCCAGACAGATGGCGGTAGGAGCCTTCGATATTCTCAAGAACTGTACTGTTCATGCCGATCTTCACGCCTGCCTGACAGACGTCGGTTTTGCAGTAGGTAGTGCCGCCCAGCAGTATCGCAAAATCGGCTGCAAACCTCTACATAAGATGCGGAACCGTATTGTCGAACGTAGCCAGAAAAATATCGTCGCGCTTGTCTTCGGCAGTGAGCGCAATGGACTCAGGGCAGATGAGCTGGCGGCTTGCCACGCTATTGTTACCATCCCGACCGACCCCGCCTGCCCATCTCTAAATCTCGCTCAAGCAGCAGGCATAGTAGCCTACGAGATCAACCGCTCATTGGAGGCAGAGGATCGATGCCGGCTCGATGCCGGCTCATCAAAGACTTATCGCTATCCCACCGTTGCCCGGGGAGAGGAGTTTCTCAGCAGCCTGTCCGAAATCATGGAGCTTGTCGGTTTTACAAGAAGCTTCAACCGTAGAAAAGTGTCCGGCGAGTTGAGAAGCCTTTACCTGCGCTCCAATCCGACTAAGCGCGAGATCGATCTCATGGAAGGGATACTGCACCAGATTAAGAAAAGAATAACACTACAGCATTGACACCATTTTCAGGCAGCGAAGCAGGCTGGAAGCAAACCGACGAGCGGCTATTAAGAATATATTTCGGCTCAGACAGATATCCCGGCCGAGCGCTCCGTCAGGATTCCTTCAATCCGCTCGAGAATCTGATCAGAGAGCGTAATGCCGGAGGCCCCTGCGTTATCGTCAATTTGACCTACTTTAGTTGCACCGACAATGACACTCGAGATAGAAGGCAGGCGCAGGCACCAGGCAAGGCCCAGTTGAGCCATGGTTATGCCTAGATCCGCAGCCACTGCCCCGAGATTCTTCACTCTGGTCAAGGTCTCCTCTGACATGAGTCCGCGGTCGAACATGAAGATATTGGCACTGGCATCCGCAGCTCTGCTTCCAGAAGGCAGCGCCTGCCCCGGCCTGTACTTGCCGGTCAAAACGCCCTGAGCCAGAGGCGAGAAGACTACCTGTCCGAGCCCTGCCTCCTCGCAGACCGGCAGAACTTCGTCTTCAATCTGACGGCTCAGCATGTTGTACAGTGGCTGGTTCGAGACCGGTGGCGCCATGTTCATGGCTTTGGCCGTCTCCACAGCCTCGACTATACATGCAGCTGGCCACTCGCTTACTCCCCAGTAGAGGATCTTGCCAGCCGCGCGCAGATCGTTCATGGTCACAACCACTTCCTCAATCGGCGTGTCAGCATCAAAGCGATGGCACTGATAGAGGTCAATATAGTCGCAACAAAGCCGCTTAAGGCTCTTATGACACTCGCCGACAAGGTGTTTGCGGGAAAGCCCGCTGTCGTTTGGCCCTTCGCCGATCGGAAAGTAGGCTTTGGTGGCCAGAATGTAGGATTCGCGCTTGAAGGCAGCAAGAGCCTTGCCGACAATAGACTCAGCAGCGCCCTGATGGTAGACATTGGCAGTATCAAAGAAGTTAATGCCAAGCGAGTAAGCATGATGGATCTGCTCGATGGCACTCTTTTCATCGACCGAGCCTCCATAAGTCAGCCAGCTGCCCAGCCCGACCTCGCTGACGCGCACTCCCCATTTGCCAAGCTTGCGGTACCTCACTGTTTCCCTCACAAAATCTGACAGTAACCTTTAACAATACAAGGGTACATGCCGAAAGCAACCCAGCCATCCAAGCGCCAGGCAACACGAATATTAAGAAGCACGGTCGGCAAGCGTACCTTCTTGCCGGCTCTCCGTCTCTGGGCAGACCCAGTTTTCTTTGATTTGCAGAAAGAAGATAATCGCCAGTCCAGGAAGGGAAGCTAGAAAACTCAGCAGGAAGAAGTCCCGGTAGCCTAGCCAGTCGGCCAGGAATCCGCTTGCTGCACCCGGTAGCATTACGCCCAGGGCCATCAGGGCAGTTGCCATGGCATAGTGAGCAGCCCTATATTCATCCTTAACTGTTGTGAGCAAGAAAACTGTATAGGCTGCAACACCAAGCCCGTAGGCAAACTGCTCGATTGAATTAACCAGATAGACCCAGGAAACTCCAGGCCTGGCAGCAGCCAGCCACCAATAAAGCAAAATGGCTGAGTTTTGAACCAGCGCTGTCGGCATCAACCATCGCCTCAATCCGCCCTTGGATACAAGCCAGCCACCTAAGATGCCACCCAAAAGCAAGAAGATAGTACCTACAGTACCGTAGATGATACCAACCTCAGCAGTGGAGACAGAAAGCCCGCCTCTACCTGCCGAATCGAGCAGAAACGGCTGAGCCATCTTAAGCATGAGGGCATCGCCGAGCCGAAATATGAGAATGTAGATGACAGTTGCGACTATACCTGGTTGATTGAAGTAGGTTGCAAAGATTTTTAGAAATTGCCTAATCCCCGCTTCAGAAGCCTGATCAGCAAGTGGTTGAACAGGGTGAGGCAGGTACCAGCTGTGAAAGAGAGCAGAAAGAGCAAACAGAAGGGCGCAGACAGCAAAGGCGACGCCCCAGCCTGAGTTGACATTTACGACCTGTCCAGTTACCCCTGCCAGCCAGACCAGACCGCCAGCTCCCAGAAGCCAGGCGACCTTGTAGGCTGCATTGCGTATCCCTACGTAAAAGGCCTGTTGGATCGGTTTAAGCGCATCCATGTAAAAGCCGTCGATGGCGATATCGTGCGTGGCAGAAGCTAAGGCCATCAGGGCAAACACCATCAAGGCTAGAACAACAGCATGAGTTGTGAGACAGGAAAGCGCCAGGACAAGAGAGAGCACTGCCAGCAACACCTGCGCCATCACAACCCAGCGGCGCCTTGTGCCCACCATGTCGACAAGAGGAGCCCAGAGAAATTTCGCCACCCAGGGAAGATAAAGAAAGCTCGTCAGTCCAATGAACTGATTGCTGGCCCCGAGTGTCTTAAAAAAGACAACCGACATCATGTTGACAATCGTGTAAGGAAGCCCCTCAGCAAAGTAGAGGGTGGGAATGAATATACCTGGCCTGCGCTCTGCCACCTCGACACCTCCGGGACTACAAAATGGATGCTGGCTCGCCAGCCCTGGCTAATTTAACCAGTTGCAGCCAGCACCTGATCGCCGGCCGCAGCAGAGATAGAGCAAACACCCTCGCCACCATGCTCGTCTGGAGAACGGGTTAGCGTGCCTGTGAAGTTCAAGAGTTTATCCCTTTTTGAGCGCTCCGAGCGCTCCCTTCGTCGCGCTCTCCGCGCCTGACCCGCTCGGCTGCAGATTCCTCTTCGGAATCTTTCGCCTCGCTCCCTGGGCATGGCATTAGGTGAGCGCTCCGAGCGCTCCCTTCGTCGCGCTCTCCGCGCCTGACCCGCTCGGCTGCAGATTCCTCTTCGGAATCTTTCGCCTCGCTCCCTGGGCATGGCATTAGGTGAGCGCTCCGAGCGCTCCCTTCGTCGCGCTCTCCGCGTTTGCGTAGGATTCAGATCTGAACCGTTACAATGGCTAAAGAAGGGCTCAACGAGAGCAGCCAGACCGCCTGCTTGAGCACGGGCTTCCCCAATGCCGTCGATTGCCAGGATCAACAATTTTCGCCAAGTGACCTCCTGGCTCTATAGAGGCGGACAGCCGGATCCCATCTCCTTGCATGATCTCAAGGAGATGGGAATTAAGACCATCGTCTGCCTGAGATGGGGGCGCAGGCTGCGAAACGAAGAAGAGAAGTCTGTGCTTGCCTTAGGAATGGCTTTTGAGAGCATACCGATGCATTACCTGTGGCCGCCAGGACGAAAAGCCTGCCAGGGCTTTCTTGACATTGTAGACAATCTGGAGAAACATCCGATATTCCTCCATTGCCTGCATGGCTCTGATCGCACAGGGCTCATGGTTGCCATTTATCGAATGGCGCGGGAGGGCTGGTCAGCCGAAGAGGCCTATCAAGAGATGAGACAATGCGGCTTTCACTGGATTCGTGTGCATCACTTCAAATGGTCTCTTTTCCGTTTCGCCCGTGAAAACGGCATCAGGCTTACTCAAGCCTAAGCCACTAAGTTTGGTATCATCGTCCAGACAAAGCGACAGCGCCGGCAGCAAGCCAGTGATCCCTTTCCGTCTCCGCCACATGCAATGCACCCCTACAACAGGACCGTGCGCAGCGACCAAACCACAATAAATGCTGCCGGTGCGTTAAGATCTGTTTCAACCCTCACCCCTATCAATTCCATCAATGACACACGCAAACACAGACACTATCAGACAGCTATACGAGTCACTTGCCGACAGGCTCAGACAGGCCCGCCAGTGGCTGGGTCAGCCGCTCACACTCTCCGAGAAAATCCTGGTATCACATCTTGACAGCGTGGGGGGAGAGCCGCTCACCAGGGGCGAAAGCTACGCCTTTCTCAGACCGGACCGGGTGGCCATGCAGGATGCAACAGCGCAGATGGCGCTTCTGCAGTTCATGCAAGCTGGCATCGACAAAGTAGCCGTGCCTACCACCGTTCACTGCGATCACCTTATTCAGGCTCGCACAGGAGCTCTAAGCGACATGTCTGCTGCCTTAGCGGAAAATGAGGAGGTCTTCGAGTTTCTACGCACCGCTTCCGCCAGGCATGGCATCGGCTTCTGGAAGCCAGGAGCCGGCATAATTCATCAGGTGGCGCTTGAGAACTACGCTTTTCCGGGCGGCATGATGATCGGCACCGATTCACATACCCCCAACGCTGGCGGGCTTTCCATGATTGCCATCGGCGTCGGCGGAGCTGATGCTGTCGATGTCATGGTAGGCGAGTCCTGGGGCGTCCGCTGGCCGAGGATAATTGGCGTCCATCTAAAAGGAAGGCTATCCGGTTGGACAGCGCCCAAAGATGTCATTTTGAGGCTGGCTGAGATCCTTACGGTATCCGGCGGCACAGGAGCTATTATCGAGTACTTCGGGCCGGGCACAGCCTCTATAAGCGCCACAGGCAAAGCTACCATTACCAACATGGGCGCTGAGCTGGGAGCAACAACCTCCATCTTCCCCTATGATGAGCGCATAAGCGCTTACTTGAGAGCCACAAGACGGGCTCCAATTGCTGAACTTGCCGACAATAATAGACAGCACCTGGTTGCAGATCCAGAGATTGAGCAAGATCCAGAGCGCTACTTCGACAGGATCGTTGAGATTGACCTCGATAACCTTGAGCCATACATCGTCGGGCCGCATTCTCCGGATGTAGCCAGGCCAATATCAAAACTAAAAGCCGAGGTCAAGGAGAAGGGCTATCCGGAGGAGCTGAAGGTAGCGCTCATCGGCAGCTGCACCAACTCTTCTTACGAGGATATGACGCGCGCCGCCAGCGTGGCCGGACAAGGAGCCGAGCACGGGCTGACAGCCAGATCTCGCTTCATGATTACTCCAGGCTCCCAGCAGATTCACCAGACCATAAGCCGTGACGGGCAGCTCAAGACGCTGGAGAAGATAGGCGGCACGGTCCTGGCGAACGCCTGTGGTCCGTGCATCGGGCAGTGGAGGCGCGAGGATATCAAGCCCGGAGAAACAAACTCCATCATAACCTCTTTCAATCGCAACTTCCGCCGCCGCAACGACGGCAACGCCGAGACGCTGGCATTCATAGGCAGCCCGGAGATCGTCACAGCGATGGCCTTCGCCGGCACGCTCAGCTTCAACCCACTGAAAGACGAGCTGGAAGCACCGGATGGAACCAGAGTCCGGCTCCAGGCACCAGAGCCCGCCGACCTCCCTGCACTTGGTTTCGTGAGCGAAGATGCGGGCTACATAGAGCCGCCTGCAGAAGGCAGGGCAGAGACGGTGGCCGTCAAGCCCGACAGCGAGCGCCTGCAACTTTTGGAGCCGTTTGCGCCCTGGAACGGAGAGGATTTTACTGACCTTGCCGTGCTGGTGAAGGCTGCCGGCAAATGCACCACCGATCACATATCGCCTGCCGGTGCCTGGCTGCGCTACCGCGGGCATCTGGATAAAATAAGCGACAACATGTTCACTGGAGCTACAAACGCCTTCGATCAGTCAACCGGACAGGGGCTGAACATACTGACCGGGGAGAGAAAGCCTTTCAGCCAGGTTGCCCGGCAGTATAAGAAGCAAGATTTAGGCTGGATTGTAGTCGGCGACAGCAACTATGGTGAAGGCTCCAGCCGGGAGCATGCAGCCATGTCTCCACGTTATCTCAACTGCAAAGCAGTTCTGGTAAAAAGCTTCGCCCGCATTCACGAGACCAATCTCAAAAAACAAGGCATCCTGGCTCTTACCTTCAACGACCCAGACGACTACAACCGCATCCGCGAGAAGGACAGGATCTCCATTATCAATCTTAAGGAGCTGGCGCCAGGAGCATCTGTAAATGTAATCATCAAGCACGAAGACGGCTCCATGGAAAACATTAAGGCCAACCACAGTCTGACTGAACTCGACATCAGCTGGTTCAAAGCCGGATCGGCCCTGAACCTGATTAAGCAAAAAAGGCAGTCAGACAGCTGATTGTTACAGGCTGCTCAGCTAATTGCCGATCGAATCGCCCGGCTGCAGGCACTATCTAAACGGACTGAATGCGATATACGGGCTGGTGCTTACAGTTTGACCTTCAATCCGGACCTGTTTTGTACTATACTCTTCATATATTCAAACTTTTGAATATATGAAGAGGTAATTTTATGCCCTACAGAAGCTTGGTCACAAAGGAATTGGCAGAATTATTCGGCGTTCTCTCCCATCCTCTTAGAATCCGGATTGTTGAGGAATTGCACGGTGGAGAGAAAGACGTCAATTCTCTTGCCGAGATCCTGCAAATCAGCCAGTCGAGTGTATCGCAGCATCTTTCTCTATTGCGTGCTTACAGATTAATTGTTGAGCGTAAGCAGGGCAGGAATGTCTTCTATCACTTGCGTCATGGGGATCTTGCATCTTGGGCGCTTGATGGCTTGAAATTCGCAGGCCCGCAGCAGGAGGACGTTCAGGAATTCCTGTCGGCCGTAAAGAAAGCGCGAGCGCTTTGGTCAGATGACACGCCGCAATCAGGCTAGCTGCGAATAAGGAGCAAATTCATATGCTAAAGCTCATAACGGGGCTGCATCACTTCCAGTCTGAGATATTTCTTTCGCACAAGGAATGGGGTGTCCCCCACTTTGTAGACAACTGAATTTCTACGAAGCTGTCAACAGGGACCAATATTCTCTTTCCACGGTTAGCGGTGATTTA
>CAYPBX010000070.1:0-9175 GCA_964409075.1 uncultured Candidatus Obscuribacterales bacterium | reverse complement strand
AGATCATGCCTAGTCTCGTGGGCTCGGAGATGTGTATAAGAGACAGGATCCATGCAGCACCTTATATAAAGGAATCGCTTGGCTTTACCGTCTTTCCAGCACTTTCAGAAACTCAGCCGCAGTCACTATTCTGGTGCTGCCCTTCTGTTTCAGGCAGAGCAGATCCTTATCACCGGTCACCAGGTAGTCGGCGTTTGCGGCCAGGGCGCAGGCAAGGAACACGTCATCTGTGGGGTCACGACTAACTGCCGGAGCGTCCAGCAGATCTATCAGGAGTCCGTCTTCCTCGATCAAGGCAATAAGGTTCCCTAGATCTTCGAGATGGATTCGCTGAGCAAGCCGGGCTTTTGAGGGCACGTTCTTAAGCTCAGTGATGAGCGCCTGCGGGTAGACGACAACGAAAAGCCATTCACTCAACCACGCTTCAACCAGCTTCTTAGCGTTGCCTGCCGTTATCAGGGCGCTGATCCAGATATTGCTGTCAACTACCGCTTTGACTGGCACCCTCGGCCTTCAATTCTTCCCTGATCTCCTTCATATCGGCCACAATGTCTTCATCTGTTATCGGTGGCAAGTTCTTGCATCGGGACTGAACCTTGCTGAACAGCGCCTGCCACCGTCCAATCTTCGACCTGCTATTCAATCTGGCACGAACCTGCTCCTGCTCCTCCGGCGTGAGCTTATCTACCAGCCTTAGCACCTGGTCAAGCGTTAATTGCTCCTGTGGTTGCGGTTGAGCCATCCTATCCCTCTGTGATGCTCTCAGTATACCCTCATGGCCTTAAAGGTTCACAAGTGTACCCAAATTCTTGTGTGGCAGCGATTATATGCCTGCGCCCTCGAATTTACGGCCCGCTGTACGCCCCCCGTGAGGCTCGATCCACTGTCTGGACAGGCAACAAATACCCTGCCGGGTCGATTCGCTCGTCCCGGGGCAAGCCAGAGGGGTGCGTCTGCCAGACAGCCCGAATCAACGCCCCATAGAGTGTGCACCCTAATTGCACCCCGGCAGGTTTCTTGTCTGAAGGTAAAGTCCCGAACTCCTGATGAATACTGGTGGGC
This sequence comes from uncultured Candidatus Obscuribacterales bacterium, assembly GCA_964409075.1. Lineage (GTDB taxonomy): Bacteria > Cyanobacteriota > Vampirovibrionia > Obscuribacterales > Obscuribacteraceae > CAYPBX01. Next base: position 8,113 of record CAYPBX010000070.1, on the reverse strand, counting down.
GATGAGGGATTCGAACCCCCGACCTTCACGGTGTGATCGTGCTGCGCTACCACTGCGCTAATCGCCCGCAGCTGCTGCTAACGGTAGTTGATCTTACTACATGGACATCTGGTCGAACTGCCTGCACCATCGACCTTTCAATCCAGGTGCCCGACGATTGACTCTGCTTTTGCCAGAATCTCATCCGAGGCGAGAAGGTTGACAACAGTCTGAATGTCCTTATGGATGGGACGATCTCGCTCCAAAAAATCCACATGCTTACGCACCAGCTCATGACAGGCGGCTATCGCCGGGCTGGTGGCGAGCTGAATGCCCTGTTTGCGTTTGTCTGCCCTGTCGTGCTCGAGCCTGAGATCGAGGGCCTGTGCAGCACAGAGAAGCTCAATTGCTATAACAGTTCTGGTATTGTCCAGGATGGCTTTGGCCTTACGCGCTGCAATCGGGCCCATGGATACGTGGTCCTCCTGATTGGCCGAGGTGGGTATCGAGTCGACCGAGGCCGGGTGGCTGAGCGTTTTGTTTTCGGACACGAGGGCGGCAGCGGTGTACTGGGCGATCATGAGCCCAGAGTTCAAGCCGCCCTCGCGGATGAGAAAAGCTGGCAGTCCGTTTGAAAGAGCAGGATTTACCAGCCTTTCGGTACGTCTTTCTGAAATACTGCCCAAGGACGTGAGCGCCTGCCCGACGTAGTCCATGACCAGGGACACCGGCTGTCCATGGAAGTTGCCGCCTGACAGGATTGTATCCGGGAAGATAAGCGGATTGTCGGTGGCCGAGTTGATCTCCAACTCCAGTACCTGGCGAGCATGGCTGACAGCCTGGCGGCAGGCTCCATGCACCTGAGGCATGCAGCGCAGCGAATAAGCATCCTGCACCATGGCGCAGTTCCTGTGACTCTCCATTAAGGCGCTGCCAGCCAGAAGCAGCCGCAGGTTGTTGGCTGATGCGACCTGTCCGGGATGCGGTCGGCAGGCGTGAATCTGCCAGGCGAAGGCTTTATCTGTGCCGAGCAGAGCCTCCAGCGACATGGTGCCGACCAGATCGGCAAGACGGGCCAGACGCTCTGCATCTACCACAACCAGTGAGCCTATGGCGCTCATCTGCTGAGTGCCATTGGTGAGCGCCAGCCCTTCCTTGGCCTCGAGCGTGATTGGTTGCAGGTTGCAAGCTGCCAGAGCGTCGGCTCCGGGCAGAATGCGACCTTGAAGTTCCGCTTCGCCCTCTCCGATGAGCACGAGCGCCAGGTGCGCAAGCGGGCAGAGATCCCCCGAGGCTCCTACCGACCCCTGTTCGGGAACAACTGGATGGATGCCTGCGTTCAGGCAGTCGATGAGCAGGGCAAGCAGCTCTTCCCGCACGCCGGAATAGCCTTTGGCCAGGGCATTGGCACGCAGGAGCATCATTGCTCTGGTCTGCTCGCGCGACAGCGGTTTTCCTGTGCCGGCTGCGTGGCTCAAAATGAAATTTCGCTGCAGCTTCTGGCTCTCCTTAGGGCCTATATAACGGTCCTTGAACTTTCCAAAACCGGTAGTGACTCCATAACAGATCTTCCCGTCTGCCAGCGTCTGTTCTACCACAGCGCGACTCTCGCGCATTTTCACCAGAGCAGTGCGGCTTATGGTTACGCCCAGATGCTTCCTGGCTACAGATTCGACCGACTCCAAAGTCAGCCGGTTGCCGTCAATCTCAAGGAGAGAGGTGTGCGTACTCTCTGGCTGCCCTGGTGCGCTGTCCTTGTGTAATCTGGTTAGTAAGCCAGGCACTGTGGCTTGCGCAACTTCTGGATCACCTGCCGGATTGTCCTTTGATGCCAGGTTGTTTTGCTTGCGCTCCTGCAACTGTCCAGCTTGCAGCTTTTTGGTTTTCCTGGTTTTGAATGTCATACTTTAATGGGTGAAGAAGGTCAGAAAAGCAATTACTTCTTGGCTGCCTGACAGTTATATACTACACGCCTCTTTGTATTCATGGTTGGAACCTTTTCCTCATTAACTTAGTCTATGAGCTTGCAATCATCTTTGCCTTCCGTGCAGTTCTAGGCTGTGAAGGCGCAATGCTAGTGTCTATGAGGGTTTTGAGGCACAGCTGTCGTGGTAAGATCCAACTAAGGGACTAGAGTTCAGCAGAGATCCAGTGATGCCAGAATTAAGAGTAGGCCAATTGAGGCCTTATCTTTTCGATGAAGCAGCAAAAGGTCCGTTGGGGCGCCTTATTTGGCTGCCCATGTTGGCGAGCTTGTGGCTTATTCCAGCCTGGGCGGGGGAGGCAGCCGGCTCCCCAGATGCAGGCAGACCAGAGCTTGCCAGGTTGGAAGATCGTTTCTTTCATAAGACCTACGCGAATGAGAGCCTTGATGAACGCGTTGAGCGCCTGGAGAAGATGGTTTTCGGAGAAGCTAAGCAAGGCTCTGCCAGCGAGAGGTTGAGCTCGCTCGGCTCTCTATTCCCGCCTGCTGGCGGCAGGAAAGTCCCGGGCCCGAAAGCCACCGATGCCGCTGGCCCACCGCCTGCCGGACGGACAGGTCAGCTTGCCGGGGCCGATGAGGCGCAAATTGCACCCTCCAGCGATTATCCGGCAGTTACTGCAATCGAGGAGAGGATCTTCGCGCGCTCCGACACCGGGTCTGGGATAGAGAGTCGCATTGCGCGCCTGGAGAAGAAGCTCTTTGGTGCGGAGTCGACTCAAAAGGATCTGAGCTTGAGGGTAGATCGCTTGAAGAAGCATACAGGGGTCGATATCGCCCGGGTAGCGCCTGCTGGCAGCGACTGGGCTGATGAGGACTGGGACGAGGATCTGGGCACGCCTTTCATGCCGCAGGCAAGCTCCCCTGGCGCCTCTGACTATACGACCAAGCCGCTGAGTGAGTCTGGGCGCAGCTTCAATGGGCAGGACCTCGGCAGCAGGCTTAAGCAGGCCTTCGGGACGCCTGCTCCCAGCGGCAGCTTCAGCGGCACCTATGGAATGGGCAACGGCGAAAGCAGCTCTCCGCCGGCGGCACCTTCCTTCAGCCGGGGCTCGACCGACCGCGGTGTTGGCTCGCCGACAGGGCTGGGTCTCGGTCAGCAGGTCGGCGCCCTGGAGAGCGAGATATTTGGCAGATCGTTCAGCAAAGACTCGCTGCCCCAGCGCTTGAGCAGGCTCGAAACCACTGTTTTTCCTGCCGAAAAGCCTCAGGTGGACCTGCCACTTCCCAACAGGGTACAGCGCTTCACCAGTGTCATTCCCCTGTCAGCGCCGACAGCACCGGCACGCATTGCCTCACGAGGCGCTGACAATCAGGGTCAGGGTAGCGATCCTGGCGCGGCCGGTCAGAGCTACCGGGGACTTCAGGGCGGCAGCGCAGGCGGCCTGGGTAAGATAATCAATTCAATATCCAACTTCATTGGTGGTGGTTTCGGCAATGGCTATCCGATATCAGCGCTGCCGACCGATCCGCAGACAGGTCTTCTGTACGACACCATGACCGGCAATCTTATCGATCCGATGACCGGTGTTGTTGTAGGACAGCGCCTGGCGCCTGGAGTCGGCTCAGGCATGGGTGGTTACGGTGGTTACGGCTCCTTCAATAACGGCTTTGCGCCTTACGGAGCAACACCTTACGGCAGCGGTCCGGGGCTTTATTTTGGTATCGGTGGAGCTGGTGGCTTCGGCTCGCCATGGCCGTAGCTGCCGGTGATCGTCGCCCTGCTTCTCTCCAGCGGTCCTGTCTCAGGGGCAGTGCTCTTCAGTTTTATCTTCTGAAGGGTCGGATCTCTTGCCTGCTGTGCGCCTCTCGTCACATCAACAACGGTGTCGTTCCCAACGGCATTGCCCCTGGAGGGCGGCCAGGATGATTTTAGTGACTGGCGGTAGCGGCTTCCTGGGCGGCTTTGTTATTGAAGGTCTCTGTGCTCAGGGCTATGCGGTCAGGATCCTGACCAGGGGGATGGGCGACTGGCAGGACAGGCGGACCGTCGAGCTCAAGGATAAGGGGGTGGATGTTCACCTGGGTGATTATCTCGAAGCCGATGACGTTGAAAAGGCTCTTAAGGGCTGCGAGATTGTCATAAACCTTGTCGGCTCAGCCAGTCAGCATGGGCACATAAGCTACAGAAAGCTGCACGTGGAGGCTCTGGAGACTCTGCTTGCTCTTGCGGAAGACTGCGCTGTTCAGCGGTTCATTCATGTAAGTTGCCTGGGGGCTTCCGCTCACAAGAGCTCTCCTTACTTTGCCAGCAAGCATCAAGCCGAAAAGTGTGTGAGGCACTCCGGCTCATACTGGACAGTCTTTCGCCCGTCCTTTCTGTTTGCCGAGAGCTTTCCCTACCTGGAGCGTCTCGAACCCGTAATCAAGAGTCTGCCTTTCGTGCCTGCTTTAGGCGGGGGGTTGAACGAGATTCAGCCGGTCTGGGTTGCGGATGTTGCTGCTTGTATCGTGCAGTCGATTTACAAGAAGGCAACCTCCGGTAAGAGTTACAATCTCGTCGGGCCGGAGAGATTCAAGCTCAAAGATCTGCTGGTGCTCTATAGCCGGGCTGTGACCGGCGCTGACAAGCCGCTTCTGTCCGTGCCCTCTACAGTGGCATCCCAGGGGAGCTCGCTTCTGGGGCACCTTTTGCCGGCTGTTGATCTTGATCTGGAGATTATGGAGATACTCATGGCTGATGCAACCGCAGATCCAGCCTCAATGCAAATGGAGTTCGAGGTCAGTATGATGCGCCTTGAATCTGTCTGGAGCTGTCTGGTCGACAGCTTCAAGGGGAAGTGACATCTTGTTCAGGCTCTATATGGTGGTGGCATCTGTGGCAGCAGTGCTCTTTCGCTTCTTCCCACTCGCCGTTCAGGCAAAGCCGTCTAGCGTTCTGCTTACGGGGCGCGTCGAGCACAGTCGAATTTTGAGCCCACTCAGGCAGGAGCTTGCGACCGGACATGACTTCAATCCGGCGCACCTTCTTGCTCCGGGAGCCGACAACAGGTGGTTCCCCATACCAGACTGGCTGGCCGGCACCTGGCGGCAGGAGAGGCAGACAGCCGTCTTCCAGCACGACATCAGGACCGGGAGGCGATCTAACAAGCCCGAGACTGTGATTGCGCGGGCGCAGGAGAGATGGGGAGAGCAAGAGGACAGGCAAGGCCGGATCTGGCAGTTTGTTCACACCGGGCAGCTTACGCATGTTGTTGGAGAGAAGCTCATCAACTACGGGTTTGTGCGTGCAGTAGAACCGCTTACGGTATCACAGCGCCAGGTTGATGTTAGGGTTGAGCTGCAGAGCTTTCTGGTCGAGAAGGCAGGCGGCAAGATCCTCGCGTCCCGGCAGGCCGAGGAGATTGTCAGCTACAGGCCAAGAGCCCACGGTCTGATCCGGGTGTCCGGAACCATAAGGCTCTTCGATCAGGCAGGTCGCCCCGAGAGCACCAGCCGTATCGTCTATCTCGCAAGACGCGTCAAGGAGTTCGCGAGGGTCGATACAATGGCCGGGCGCAGCCTCAAGGAGATGTTCGCCAGATTTCTCAAGCAGACAGGAAGATCTGCCCTGGTGCCTCAATAATCGTATGCTCATGCTCAACCAGCCAGGGCTGTTATGACAGCAGGCCCTGTGGTATGTCTATTGAAGATGGCCTGTGGGCTTGCTCCGATAGAAGACTAGGTGGAAGCGATCGGCCTTCGCTACCGATTGGACAAAACATGCAGCCTCAAGGTGCTCTCAAAATTTGTCCCAACTGTGGACGATGTTTCGATGCTCATCAAGCCAGCACTCAATGCCCTCACGACCTTGCAACCTTGCAAGATCCATGCGGTGATCCACTTATAGGTTCTGTAGTTGAGGATCGCTACAAGATTCTGTCTTTACTTGGACGTGGCGGTTGGAGCTATGTCTACAAGGCAGAGCAATTAAAATTGAGAAGAGAGGTCGCCCTCAAGCTCTTGAATACGTTCATTGCTGATAACGCTGAAAGGCGGAAGCGCTTTGAAGCAGAGGCAGCTTCAACAGCAAAGCTTGACCATCCGAACATCATTAGAGTGTATGACTATGGCATAACATCTACTGGACAGCCCTACCTTGCAATGGAGTTAGCTGCTGGAGTGAATCTTGCCAACGGCATTGTTGAGCGGAGCCTTCATTGGAAGCAGTATGTGGAGGTATTCGCCTATGTGTGTAGAGGTCTGTTTGCTGCTCACCAGAAAGGTTTGATACACAGAGATATCAAGCCAAGCAACATAATTGTAGATGGAAGTAACAGCTCGCCGACTGTAAAGATTGTTGATTTTGGTTTGGCCAAAATCCTAAATCCTGAAGATACGTCGCTGGTACAGTTGACAGCGACTGGAGAAACTGTTGGGACACCGGTTTATATGAGTCCGGAGCAGTGCCAGGGCGCGACAATTGATGCACGTTCAGATATCTATTCGCTGGGCTGCGTAATGTATGAGGTCTTGACTGGCAAAAGACCGATCGAAGGCACCACTTTATACAGTTTTATATCAGGACATCTCACCAAGACACCTGCTCCCTTTGCGGTTGTAAACCCAAATGCAAGGATTCCGGAAACTCTGGAGCAAGTAGTTCTCAAATGTCTCGAAAAAGATCCCTCTAATCGCTACCAAAGCGCAAACGATCTTGAAATTGATCTTGTGTCTGTTCAGCATGGTTATCCAATAGAGATTCTATCTACAGCCAAGAAAGCCAGGACGCATCCTGGAACGCGTCGCTCGGCTATTTTGTTATGGTCAGCACTAGGTATTTCGCTTGCCATTGCTGGATTGAGCCACACTGCTTGGCAGCAGAAGCGAGAGCTGAAGCTGGATAGCCCGCGTGAGGAAGGCCAAAGCTCAGTCCAGCTTCGGGAGGGACGTCCTAACGCACGTCTCTTTACGGCCTATGATGACGAATCCCTAAGGCAGGTAGTTATTCACAATCCTGAGCTTACCCGACTTGACCTTAACAGCTCAGCAGTTACAGAAAGAGCGTTGAAGCTCCTAAGAATTGTCCCCAGCCTGACCTCTCTCCACCTGTCGCATCCGAAATTCAAGTTGACAGCCTCTGGTGCAGCTACGATTGCCACCCTGCCAAACCTAGAAAGATTGGACTTGAACAATACGCAAGTATCCAACGAGGTCTTAGATCGACTCAATTCCAGCCGGACCTTAACCGACCTGGCACTAAAACGGGACAATATCTCCTGCTCGAGCCTTAAACGACTTGACAGGCTAGGGCGACGGCTGGAAACACTCAAGCTTTCCGGCAACCCGATTGGATCAGAGTGCCTAAGTTTTATAGCCAGTATGCCTAAGCTCTCCCGATTGGACCTTAGCAACACCAATGTTGCCGATGAGGGGCTGCAGCATCTCGCCTCCATGGATAGGTTGTATGAACTGAATCTGGAAACTACAAATATTTCTGACTTAGGCGTGAAGAGTCTATCCGCCTGTCGAAACTTAAGCTTTCTGAGCCTGGAGGAGACACAAATTTCTGACTCGGCGATTCCAGCTCTGGCTGCACTTAGTAACCTGCGGAGCCTCTCCCTGAAGGAAACACGCTTATCTGATGCCGGACTTCAAGGCCTTGCGCGAATGTCATCCTTGAGTACTCTTGATCTATCTGAAACAAGGATTAGCGAAAGGGGCTTATCGCAGATCAAGAGTCTGTCCGGGCTGAGAGTGCTGTTAATCTATGACTGCAAGAATGTCAGCGCTGAGGCTATTTCTCGGCTTCAAACAGAGATGCCGTGGTGCCGCATCAACCAAGATTAGCATCGAATGTGCTACTTTTGAGGGCGTTTATAGCGGTTGCCTTGCGAGGTAAGCAGTATGCTCAGGCTCAACCAGCCAGCCAGGATCTACGAGTGGGGAGAGGGTACCAGCACTTTGAATCAGGTCTGGACGGAGATCGGCTCCGGGCGAATCGTCTCTGCCAAAAGGAGAGCCGACGGGGTAACCGAAGTTGTTATCAAGATGGACAGCAAATTCGAGAAGAAGAATCGCCAGGACGATACCATACGAATTCTTCAACGCAACTCCAACATGACCCCGGCATCCGATGCCTGGGGAGAAGCCGCATCAGGGCGGTTAAGAAGCGTCTCGGTACGCCACGGCGTCAGCCTTGTCCAGGTAGAGGTCGAGACGGCCACCAAGGTT
>CAYPBX010000069.1:0-9179 GCA_964409075.1 uncultured Candidatus Obscuribacterales bacterium | reverse complement strand
CGCCGAAGGACAGTATGTTGGCATCGGCATCACACTGGGCGAGCAGCTTGAGCCCAACGGCAACATCCTGCCAGGGACCACAGGCAATGGTCTGCCGGTCGTAAGCCGCGTCTTTTACGGCAGCCCTGCCGAGAAGGCAGGCTTGAGATCCGGCGATGCAATCCGGGAAATTGACGGCAAGAACACAGCCAACCTGAATGATTACGAGGCTGCTGCCCTGCTCAAGGGCCTGGAAGGATCTTCTGTCAAGCTGACGGTCGAGCGAAATGGCAGGGATCTGCATTTCACCTTGAGCAGGGTATCGGTCAATATTCCTGTTGTTGTCACTCAGCGTCTCAAGGGCAACACTGGTTACATCCGCATCGATGCCTTCGATCAACTGGACACGGCTTACGAGCTGGAGCGAGCCCTCAGGGAGCTCGCCGACTGTCCAGCGCTGATCATCGATCTGCGCGATAACCCAGGTGGGCTGATTCACGAGGAGGTGAAAGCCACCTGCCTGTTCTTGGACCACGGTCTGTTGCAGAGCCTTGCTTACAGGATTCCTGGCCATGACTATCTGACCTACGAGATCCGCTTGACCGAGACGGCAGTTCGTTTCAATCTCCGCTACGGCAGTGGCCTGCCCGCTTTGCCAGTGAGCAGCGCCTTCAGGCCGCCCAACCTATCTGGAGACAAGCCGATTGTAATTCTCGTCAATGAGGGCACAGCCTCAGCTGCCGAAGGATTTGCAGTTGCCTTGCAGGAAAACCTCAGAGCGATTGTTATTGGTATGAAAACATTCGGCAAAGGGGTGGGGCAGATTTACCTGCCATTAGGAAACGGCTACCGGCTGCGCATCACCAATCTCTATTCCTACACTCCAGCGGGCAACTGGCTGGGCAATGGCAGGATTGGCAGGAACAATCCAGGCTCCGGCGGAATTACACCAGACAAGGTAGTGCCTGTACGCTGGCGTCTCAATCCCAGTGGGCTTGTTGATAACCAGCTCCAGGAAGCAATGGCGCTGGTTGAGGAGCAGCTAAAAGCCAGGAAAGGACCTTAGAGTCGCGATGCTCTTACGGAAGCAGCTAATGCTGCCACTTGCTGCTTCATTTACAGTCAACCGATCGGGGAGACGCCATGCCTCTCCCGAGCGATGCATGGCGTCTCCCATAATGGCATTTCACATCTCCAGTAGGTGGTGGTCAGTACTACTTGCGCGACCATCTGGGCAAGACAAGGGATTACACTTGTTAGGCATACATTCCACAGACCACAGCATTTGTTTGGCAAACGAGATTCATGTCAAGAAAGGACAATAGCCAGATGAAACTCGACAAGGTGCTGAAGAGGCACAACATCAAGCGCATCGGCGCCGCTGCTGGCATTGTTGAATACCGGCTGCCCAATGGGCTCAAGATTCTGCTCAAGGAGAATCATGCAGCTCCGGTGACCAGCTTCATGGTTGTCTACAAGGTCGGCAGCCGCAACGAAGGTGTCGGCTACACTGGGGCCACCCACTTCCTCGAGCACATGATGTTCAAGGGCACGCGCAAGTTCAACCCGTCAGACGGCACCGGCGTCATGGAGACGTTCGATCGCATCGGCGCCTTACTTAATGCCACCACGTGGCTCGACAGGACCAATTACTTCGAGTGCGTCGGGGTCGAGCACCTTGAGCTGTGCATTCAGGTCGAAGCGGACCGCATGCGCAATTTGAGGCTCCGCCAGGAGGATCGCGATTCGGAGATGACGGTCGTGCGCAACGAGTTCGAGCGCGGCGAGAATGATCCCCGCGAAGCTCTCGACAAGGAGATGTGGGCTGTCGCCTTTCGCGAGCACCCCTACCATCACCCGACCATCGGCTGGCGCTCGGATGTCGAAGGCGTACCCATGGCGCGCATGAAAGAGTTCTACGACACCTACTACTGGCCAAACAACGCCAGCGCCATAGTAGTTGGTGACTTCGATCCAGCTGCCACCTTGAATCTGATTGCCAAGCACTTCGGCAAGATCCCGCGCTCGCCCAGAGCGATTCCGCAAGTTTACACAGTGGAGCCCCCGCAGCAAGGAGAGCGTCGCTTTCGACTCAAGCGAGCCGGCGACTTGCCACAGCTGGCTGTCGCCTATCACAACCCGGCGGCCAGGCATGCGGACACCTACGGGCTGTCGGCTATCGCTATGCTGCTCGGCAACGAGCAGCGGCGCTCGAGCCGTCTCTACAAGCAGCTGATTGAAACGGGACTGGCGACGGAAGTCTCCGCTCACAACGGTGAATTTCGTGATCCCAGCCTGTTTGAGGTCACAGCCACGCTGGCCCCGAGCGCTTCCTTCGAGCAGGTAGAATCCGTAATCTATGCCGAGCTGGAGAGGCTCGCCAGGGAGCCGGCCTCCGATGAGGAGCTCAACCGCGCGCGATCCGCCAACCGCAAGGGCACGGTGCTGGCCAACGACGACCCGATGGGTTTTGCAAACGCCATCTGTCAGGCGGAAGCCTCCGCAGACTGGAGATGGCTTACGACATACGATGTCCGTTTCGATGCCATCAGCAAAGACGACATCATGCGCATAGCCAGCACTTACTTCCATGCCGACAATCGCACAGTAGGACATTTCATTCCAACCAACGACGAAGACCGTCCCTGTAAAGCAAGGACAGAAGAGCAGGGGGAAAATCCCAAGGAGTCGCCCACTAGTATCAAAAAGAAGAAAAGCGGCAAAGTCGGCAAGCAGAGTTCAGCCACCGGCAAATCACGCAGACTCAAGCTTGCCCCGCCCCGAGCCGCGAAGGAAAAGTTCTCTGCCCGGGTTACAAGAGAGGTTCTCAGCAACGGTCTTACAGTGATGGTGCTACCTGGCAAGGGAACTGGCTCTGTTGCCGTGCAGGGGTTTGTGCATGCCGGCGACTGCTTCGCCCCGGCGAGCCAGGACCACCTGGCCAGCATTACAAGCGCCATGCTCACACGCGGCTCCAAGAAGTACTCCAAAGGTAGGCTGGCTGAAATCCTGGAGGCGATGGGCACCCTGCTCGACTTCCGTACCGACAGCTTCGGTTCTCACTTTGGCACCCTGTTGGCCAAGGAAGACCTGCCGCTTCTAATTGAAGTGATTACCGACCTCCTGCAAAATCCCCTCTTTGCAGCCGCGGAGTTGGAGGAGACTGTACGCCAGGTGCGAGCCAATCTCACCAGGCAAGAGAACGACACCGGATCCCGTGCCGACATGGCGCTCTCTCAGGCAATTTATCCAGAATCCCACCCGTTCTACGAGCGCTCCCATGCCGACCAGATTCAACAGCTAGATTCAATCCAGCCGGGCGATCTGCAGGATTTCCACAGAAAGCACTTCACACCGCAATCAACGGTCATTGCTGTTGTAGGCGACGTTGAAGCGCAAGAAGCGCTTGCTCTCGTGTGCAAGAATCTCTCCTCCTGGACAGGCGGTCCGCGGCAGACGATCACCATCCCGCAGGCTTCACTGCCCCACAAGCAGGATACGATCGAGGTCAACCTGGCAGACAAAGCCAATGTCGACATTGTCATCGGACACCCGACAGCTCTGGCGCGCACAAGCGACGACTATTACGCGGCGTATATCGCCAATGCCGCGCTTGGACAGGACACCATCTCATCACGTCTGGGCAAGACGGTACGCGTGAAGCACGGGCTCACCTATGGTATCTTCTGCCGTTTTCACGATTTGATTTATGGTGGTGGCCCCTGGTATATCGAGCTTTCAGTCAACCAGGCAAATATGGGGAGAGCCATCGATCTGGTAGACCAGGTAGTGGCCGACTACCTGAAGAAGGGTATCAGCGCTGCCGAGTTGCAAGATGAGATCGGGCGAGCAGTCGGATCCTTTAACGTCGCCTTGCGCTCCTCCAGGGGACTGGCGCGAGCGCTCTGCCAATTCGAGTTCAACGGGCTTGGACTGGCAGGTATGGACAGTTTTGCCGACTCGGTTCGCTCCGTTACAAAGAGTCAGGTCGACGCAGCCTTGCATAAGTACATCAGGCCGGAGCACTTCATCACCGCTATGGCTGGGACCTTCGCGAGCAGAAGCTAGTTCTTCAACCGGGGAGCGGCAGCTCTAACAACTGCCGTTCCCTTCTGTAGCCGCTCCGGCGCCTGCTCGGCGCCTCCGCTTTCATGCAGGTAGAGCAAGACCGTGGCATCAGGAAGCCGACTGAACACAGGTGTTCACACACGCTGCCAATACAAAGGAGACTGTTATGCCCCAAAAGCATACACACCTGAGGCCAGCCCAAGGCCCGCGCATCAGCAAGCTCATGCACGCAGTGCGGCTGCGGGATTTTTTTGTCAAGCTTGAGCCTGACAGCGTCGCCATTATCGCCAGCAACCCCGAGCACACTCGTAACAACGACAACGAGTACTCCTACCGGCAATGCTCGGATATTCTCTACCTGAACGGCTTCCCGGAGCCACAATCAGCGCTGGCGATCACGAATTTTGATAGCAAGCCACACTTGATCATGTTCGTCCAGCCGAAAGACCCAGAGCAAGAGACCTGGACAGGTCACCGCTGGGGCCCACAGGGAGCCAAGAAGCATTTCCTGGCTGATGAGGCACACGAGACCGACCACCTGGAAACCGTTCTCGAACCACTATTTAAGCGCGCAAAGAATATCTACTACCGTTTCGGCTACAATCACCAGGTCGATCATCGCATTCAAAAGCTATGGTCGCAGCGACAGGTGACCCTGCGCAATCCGCAAGAGATACTCGCCAAGATGCGTCTCTTCAAGCAGGAGGCAGAGCTGGCTGTCATGCGCCATGCAGCGACAATTACAGCTGAAGCGCACTGCGAAGCCATGCGAAGATGTCGGCCGGGTATGTGGGAGTTTCAGCTGCAAGCGATCATGGAGAGCACCTTCAGGATCCAAGGCGCAAGCGGCACTGCTTACGAAACGATCGTCGCCGGCGGCAAGAATGCTGGCATCCTTCACTACAGCCGCAACCTCGATGGGCTGCGCAACGAACAGCTTGTGCTCATCGATGCCGGTTGCGAGTATGAGGGCTACGCAGCTGACATCACGCGCACCTTTCCGGTGAACGGCAAGTTTACCGGTGCGCAGAAGGAGATCTACGAGGTTGTCCTGACGGCGCAACTAGCTGCCATCAAGCGAGCCAGACCAGGGGTTCCACTCTCGACTGTGCACACTGCAGCTCGGGTCGCGCTCTGCCAGGGACTTGTGCGCCTGGGCATCCTGCCCAAATCGTGCTTGCTTGGCGATTACATCGCAGCACACGGTCTGGGCAGATTCTCGCCTGAGGCAGGCAAACGTCGCAGGCTTCACCTCCTGGATCTTTTCATGCACGGAACCAGCCACTGGTTGGGGCTGGATGTCCACGATGTCGGCTCTTATGAGACCGAGGACGGGACGCGCAGCGACAAGGGGAAGGGCAAGCAGCGCAAGCTCGAGCCTGGAATGGTGATCACTGTCGAGCCTGGTCTTTATTTCAGCTCTCCTGATCCAGAAATTCGTCGCCTCATCCGCCGCTATGTACCCAAGCGATACCACGGCATCGGCATCCGTATCGAGGATGACCTAATCATCACGGACAGTGGCAACGAGGTAATCACTGCCGCAGTTCCGAAAGCGATTGACCAGATTGAAGCACTGATGGCGCACCGAGCCTGACCGTGCCTTTCTCTCCGGAAAGCCTTCTGGCTAACGACTCACCTCCGCAAGGACAGGCGCTGGCGCTACCACCAACGGTGGCGCGTGCTTTTGCTTTCAAATTCTAGCAGCAGGGCACCGGGAAGCAGTGCCTGACTGTCAAGACTGACTCCGATTGTCCGCAGGTCCGACAACAGGGGAAGGGCCCACCACGATATAGCCCCGCCTTGCAAGGCGGGGCTACCCGGAGACCGTTCTTCCCTTTGTGGGTCGTGTTGAGACAAATGCATGGAGATTCAAAGCGAGGAACGCCGCATGAGTTCTCCAACTACAGTGCCTGAGTCGGCGCGATGGATGCCGCCGGCTCAAGCACCGCTTTCAACGCGACTTCTGGATGTCCGGCCAAGATTATGTCGCGCTGGCACTCGATCGTCAGGGCAATCAATGCGATGTAATCAGCTCTAATCCCGGTCATCTGCTCAGCACCGGAATCCTAACGAAGGCGCAGGAGCAATCCGTTGCCTTCAAGCTAATGCGGCCGGATATGTTTTCAGGCTGGGGCATTCGCACACTGTCAAGCCAGGAGCTTGCATACAATCCGAATCCTGTATCCTGCGTTCCTCAAGCCTGGGCAGCCGGAGCCATGATCGGCATGCTGGCTGCCTGCCTGGGATTGAGGGCTGATACAAATGAGAACAGACTCGCCATCAAGCATCCGCGCCTGCCAAGCTGGCTCGGCAGAGTACGGATAAGCCGGCTGCGGCTCAGTAATTCCTGCCTTGATCTGGAGTTCTCCTCTTCCGATAGAAGCACCATTTGTAGAGTCGCAGACAAAGACGGAGATCTTCAGATCCGGATCGATGACTAATCTCAGCTTACTCCCAGGGGCCCCCAGTCCTTTCTAGCTCTCTGGGAGTTCCTGATGCACATTTGGAACAGCGGAATCTAACAAACGATCTGACTTTCAGCAATTATCCAACCCACACGCAAAGGGAGGCCAGCCATGATTTCAGTAATGGCAGGGATTCTTTGCGCCGCCGCCATCGTCGCCTTCGCCCTGGCCCTATATTGCCTGTACGACAGACAGACCGGCAAAACAGCCAGCTGGCAGACCGCGGCAGCGACTAACACAGGACTTGTGCGCGATGAGAATCAGGATCGTTGTTACATCAGCCCGGGAGCCAGAGTCCTGGTTGTCGCTGACGGCATGGGCGGTGCCGAAGGCGGCGCAATAGCCAGCGGGCTGGCTGTCTCTGCCTTTGAAAAGGAGCTACAACTTGGCGAGCCTCCATACCAGGACGAGACAGCCAGCGATGGTTGGTTGAGCCGGATATTGAAGGTTGCTGACGATTCCATAGGGCAAAAAGCCAGCCAGGACGGCTCGCTTCAAGGAATGGGAACAACCATCGTTGCCCTGATGCGCGGCGATGGCTTCATCCGCATCGGCCACATGGGGGACTCACGCGCATACCGCTTGCGCGATGGCAAGCTGACCAGATTGACTCATGATCATTCCGTGGTCCAGGCGTTAATCGACGCCGGTCATATCAGCGAGAAGGAAGCGCGAGTGCACAAGCAGGCTCACATCATCACGCGCTGCCTGGACGGCAAGGGACAGCAGCTTGAACAGCAGACCTTGGACCTCAAGCCTGGTGACAGATATCTTCTCTGCTCAGACGGTTTGACAGCAGTGCTCACCGACCTGGAGATCGCCAAGATCATGTCGTCTGCAAACACACCAGCAGAGGCCTGCCAGGCTTTGGTGAACCAAACACTCGCGGGTGGAGCCCCAGACAACGTCACCGTCTGTGTAGCCTGGCATTAATCACCCAGCAGCACATTCAGGCCCATCCCCACTGAGGATCCCGATCCCATTACTCATGGGATCGGGCGGCATTCACCCCAGCCAGCCGTTTTTGTCCCACCTGCCGCAGAATCGCACCCGGTAGGGCTCGTAGTCGGATACCTTGCCCCTGTAGCTCAACGGACAGAGCAACGGTCTTCTAAACCGTAGGTTGGGGGTTCGAATCCCTCCAGGGGCACTGGCAGCGCCCACCTCCATCTGTCGGATAGCTGGTTTGCATGCTGCTATTGAAGTCCTGTTTCCCAGTATCAACCCTGAGACTACGCAGGCCACAGACTCAAAGAAGGCAGCGGAAATGCAGATTCAGGGTGTTTCTGCTGCCTTTTTCCACTTAAACTGCTATTGCTATCTGATATAGTATCTCGCGAGGGGCTTGCCATTACCCATCCAGCGAAGGGATGATCACCCGCGACTCCATGGCAGCCAGCCTTATCCTGCGTACCACATCAGAATAGGACGCTCTCTTGGCGCTTCTCAACTCATCCTGCACTTTCAAGGTCATTGCCACCACATCTGGCGATGCGTATCCCCTCTGGATGAGAATGTGCCCCAAGGGAACGGCCTCCTCGGCGCTGAGCTCAAGCGCCGTGACGAGGTCTTCGTCTGTAAGCACATTGGCTGCTTTGAGGAGCTGGCCCATACTGTGGGGACTGGCTGCATAGCTGCCGCTGAATCCGAAATCCTTCAAGGCTTCCTGATAGGTGATACCCTCCGAAGCGACTCGACTGAGCGCCTCAACCGCCTGACGAAAGGAGATATGCCTGTCCATCACAAGGTAGTACAGGCGAAAAGCGGACATAATGAGCTCCCTGGAGATATCGCCGCTGTAGATCAAAATCTGGCGGTTCGTCATGCCCAGACGCTTGGCCAGAGCAATGCGACTGACAAGCTTACGCTGGGAGATGAGTCCTGACTGAACCAGCAACTCAGCTAGCCTATCTATGTTTTTTCCAGGAAATACCATAATCCTCTCTCTTCAAAGCGCTGTCTATCGCTATGTGCCCGGGGTAGTTTGCAGTTGTTTGTCCGGTTCACGTTGACTCCTTCTACACGCGTCTTATAGCACATAATCCAGGTTCAACTAACTGGGCCAGACATAAAGGCCGGCTTATACGGGGGAAAGTACGTAACTCTTCAATGGTTGAATAAATTAAGACTGGCAAGTCAATTTCCCCTGGAGCTCCCAAGCCTGCAAACACGCCTACAACAATATAGTCCGAGATTATGAGCCCTTGCTTTACAACCATCTGCTCGATTACGGTACGGGTAACTTCTTGTCTTCTATGAGAACCAGTCAGTGTAAGAAAAAAGGCGTAGTCAAACGATAGGATCTGTCTTCTGAGCACCTGCAGCAACAGGCATAAATCAAATAGCCCACGCTGGCAGCACAGACAGAAGGCAGCAGAAGTATCTAAACCATCCCGGCCTGCCGGTCTAGAGAAGACAGACAGGCACCAAAACAACCACTAACCAGGCCGCCGGGAGAAACACCGGCTGCCAGCGCGCAGGCAGAGCCGATTCCAGGCCTCGCCTGCCGTTTCTCTTTTAACAAGAACGAAAGGGGAACCTATGGGACAAGTGTACCTCGACGGCGTCCAGGTCGTCCTGTTCGACCTGTGGAAGACGCTAATTGATTCGATCGAGCGCGACCCGATTCACATTTTCGGTGAGCTGCTCGGCTACAACAGCAAC
>CAYPBX010000068.1:492-9207 GCA_964409075.1 uncultured Candidatus Obscuribacterales bacterium | reverse complement strand
CACTGTGTAAAGGTTAGGATCAGTCCGGCTTAGGACAGGAGGGGAGAGATGGCTGAAGTGCTTGCTAAACTGCTTTGCCTTGTCAGAGGGTGGCTCAAGATAGACCCCGGCATGTCGGAGATACGCCAGCCGGAGATGAGCCTTGAGCGCAGCAACCTGGTGAAGCTGCAGCTACGGTACGCCGCCGAGGCCGTCGGCAGCGAGACGTTTGAGCAGACCCAGAGCCCGCGCCGCATCGCTACGATAACTTTGCAATCCGAGCGGCGCGCTCGGCAGCGCTGGTTCGATCGGTAATTTGACCACCGACCCGCAAACAAAGCAGCCCAGGTGGATTACCGGCCACCAATTCATCAGCATTACACCTAAGGGAGAAGAGCCTGCAGATCCGGCTTCATCCAGAACAAATCCTCCTGGATCTGAAATGCTAAGAGTCTGTCCTTTTCTAGATCCACATAGGCTAGCACCTCGACTGGGACCGGAAGCGGCCAGCCCCCCGATCTTGTATGTAGCGCCTCCAGCTCAGCCGCGCTTGGTGTCGGCAGAACATTCACCTTCACCCCCTGGTTGTTTGTCGGCTCAGCGGTGATTAGGACAAAGTACTCATAGCGTCCCCTGCCAACCCTTCTCCTGCCAATACGCCTGAGATATCGTCGAACCGGTTTGGTGTCAGTGAAAACCTGATGCGCATGCCTGTAAAAGCGAGGGTAACCGGCAAGCATGATCCAGAGGAGAAACGAAAAGATGGTCACGAAGGCAGACAGAAAGATGATCCCCAGCAAGCTCGACAGCGGAGAGCCTTCACTGAAAAACTCCCCAAAGAGCAGAAGAATGATAAGACCGACAGGTGCGGCAAAAGCGAGCGTCCGCAAACGCTCAAAGGTAATGATATCGCTCAGCTCCGGCGGAAGGTGGCTTCTCTCTTCGCTCATGACAACCATTCCATAATCGCTCCGCAGGCTTCGCACCTCGCCTGCTCCGCTCCCGATACGTTCCGCTGCGCAGCCCGGTAACGGGCTGCTCCACTCCACTCCATGGGCGTGGCATTTCCATCTTATGCCCGCCCAATTCTAGACGGCAGGCGCTACCATTTACTTAGCGAGTGACAAGATGCTAAGTGGAATATTGTTCCTGATCTTGCTTTTGACCTCAACGTCGGTGGCCGGCGCGCAGGTAGAAAATGTGACCTTCGGCCGCCCTCTTGAGGGCCGGCTTGAGTTAAGCGAACGCCTCGCTCCTTTAGGAGCGGAGTTTAAAGCAGGCAGCATCTTTAGCAGGGTCCTACTACCCTTGCCAAGGAAGGGAAATCTCTGGGTGAAGATCCCTTCATGGATTGCCGGCACCTGGGTGCAGAGAGAATCGACCAGTCTGTTCAGACGTGATGAGCGCACCGGCCAAGAAGAGACAACCCCCTGCACAAGAAAGGCGGTCTCCTCGATGCGTTGGGGATGGCAGAAGGATGCAAAGGGAGACATCTGGCACTATCTATCCACGCGCGGCATAAATCGAACGCAGGGGCAGGCAGCGACAATTTATGGCATCAGACGCGACGGGAAGCCAGAGCTCTTGAGTGACGGACAGGTCCTGAACCGGGTTTATCTGGTAACAGTCTACGTTGATCCCCTGAACAACAGGATCTTAAAGAGCATGCAGCAAGAGCAGCTCGAATCGATCAAGCCGACCGGAGAGGATGCCGCTGATTACAGCTCCTCTGTCCGTGCCTATGATGCCGAGGGCAATCCCTATCGCACCTGGTATACAGTCTCAAAGATCAAGCGTGCCGACGGATTTCATCCGCTCAGCTACTATCGCGGCGTAGATACCAAAGAGCTTCTTGTTCGCTATCTGAAGGACAACAACCTGCCAGATCTGATACCTTGACCGGCGGGGAACCAGGATCAGCATGGGACTGGCGGCTATGGGCAGATCTGCCATCACATCAGGTACAGTGGCGTTTTCTAGATCTCATATTCATCGTCATCATCAGGCTCCAGGAGAACCTGAGGATACATTGATGCCTGATCGGGCAGGCTGACACCTAGCAGCTTCAGAGTCTCCACGAGAGCATTGTGAGCTGAAACAATCTGGCTGCCTACATACCTGGGGTCAGCCTTGGCGCCATGCACCACAAGGGTGGTCATCTCGTCGATCAGCTCGCGCAGGCTCGATTGGGCTTTCTCGAGCCACTCAGTCACTTCAGTCTGCACAGATCCCTCAGGCATCGCGGATACCTCCCTGAAACTGCAATTAAAGATAGCAGACTCGAACCTGCTAGTTCTTGCCGACTCTGCGATCGTAGAGGATCTCGCGTGCAGCATTGTAGCCAGGAATGCCCATGACGCCACCGCCAGGGTGTGTACCTGACCCGCACAGATACATGTTCTTGATTGGGGTTCTGTAACGAGCCCAGCCCGCCACCGGACGCATGAAAAAGAGCTGGTCCAGATTCATGTCGCCATGGAAGATGTTTCCACCTGTCATTCCATACTCTCTCTCCATATCGAGCGGAGAGATAACCTGACGGTGAATGACGATGTCCTTTATGTTGGGAGCGTAATCCGCGATGACCTCCAGGCAGCGATCAGCAAACTTGTCCTTCAGACCGTTGTCCCAGTGGGCGTCTTTGAGCGTATACGGCCCGTACTGGGCAAAGATGCTCATTATATGCTTGCCAGGCGGAGCAATCGAGTCATCATAAGCAGTGGGGATGGTTATCTCCAGCATCGGGTTTTCTGAGGGCTTGCCGTGCTTGGCATCATCGGCAGCCCGCTCGATGTAATCTACAGACGGGCACAGATGCATGGTCGTCTTGTGCGGGAGCCCAAGACCAGATGTGGGATATGCCTTGAAGTCAGGCACTCCATCGAGAGCAAGGTTGATCTTTACCGAGGAGCCTTCAACGCGGAAATCTTCAATCTGAGATACAAAATCGCGATCAAGATGATCCGGCTCAATCATAGATAGAAAGGTTCTCTTTGGATCAGCATTTGAAATTATCACCCGAGCACGAATCTCCTCTCCGCCTTCAAGCACTACGCCATATGCCTGGCCGCCTGCAATCAAGATACGCTCCACGCCAGAATTGGTGCGCACGCCCGTCCCGTGGGCAGCAGCCGAATCAGCAAGAGCATTACTGATGGCGCCCATACCGCCTTTTACAAACCCCCAGAGCCCACGCGTTCCGGTCGCACCACCCATCACGTGGTGAAGCAGGATATAAGCGCTGCCGGGAGCGCTGGGGCCGTAGTTTGAACCTATAACTGCATCGGTGGCCAACGTTGTCTTGATCTCTTCTGATTCGAAGCGCTCGTTTAGAAAATCACGCCCGCTTTGCGTCATCACCTTAACCAGACGCCGGACACCTTCATCGCCAAGCTTGAGCGTGTCCACGCCCAGTCTGCCCAGCCGCATCAGATCTGAGAATTTCCGCCGGACAATATTGGGCGGCGTACGAAAGAGCAGATCTTCCACCCACTCGGCAAGCCGCTCCATCTCCTCCTCATACTGAGGATAATAATCAGCATCATGCCTGGAGAACTTGGCAAGCTCCTTTACAGTCTTGTCTCTATCCTTCCAGAAGAAGAGATGCCTGCCGTCGGGAAAGGCTGTGAAAAATGCCGGATCTTTCGGGTAAATCTTGTATCCAAAGCGCTCAAGCTCCAGCTCCTTGATAATACGAGGTTGCAGGAGGCTGCAAAGATAAGAGAGCGTCGATACTTTGAAACCCGGCCAGACCTCTTCAGTAACACAGGCACCACCGACAACAAGTCTCTTCTCCAGCACGCAAACCTTCCAGCCTGCTCTAGCGAGATAACCAGCTGTTACCAGCCCGTTATGTCCGGCGCCTATTATCACTGCATCGTACGGTTCAGCCATCATGCTCACCTGCAAAGAGACTCAAAAAACGAATTATCCACGCAATAATCGCTACAAAGCCGCCTGGTAACCCGAATTTAAGAATCAGTTTCATTATTCTCATTTGTCTATAATAGCCAGCTGCCTGCTGTTACTCGTGCCACGATCCGAAACCGTGTTTGAATGAGGTTTTCCGAGGATTGGACTCGTCGCATATTTCAGCCAGCGAAATCAAAGCGGCTCATCAACGCGTGAGCAGGCACCTCAAGCCGACTCCGCTAATCTTGTCCCGACACTTCAGCGCTGTTATCGGTGGTGACAATATCAGCCTAGATAGGAACTGCTCCTGGCAGAGAAAGGTCGAATCTCCCAGCTGACCACATACCCTTATTGCTTGCGATGACGAAGACGGCCGATCCGGTGCGCTGACCTTTTTTCTGGCTCCAGCAGCCCTGCTGGAAAGATACCCACTAAGATGACCATCACAAGATGGTGCTGCCTTTCACGGCAATCAATCGGCACAAACCCTGTCCCTGGCCGTCACTATGACTCGACCGCTACGTATATTTCTTAATATTACCGGGCTCCTGAGCAGCATCCTCTTGAGAAGGTCGGTCGCTTATTAGTAATCTATAGCAATTTTGCCCTACAACCCATGAAACCAATATCCACCCCAATAAGACCCGGTCTTTTGTTGTTGCTGGGAGCGCTCCTGATCGGACAGCCAGTATATGGTCTCTTCCGGTCTGGTTCTCAACCGAGCGTAGCCAGACTTACGGAAGTGCGTGGAATGGTCATAAAACAAGTCCCGACTCAAGCGCTAAAGGTGAAATTGAGTTCACCATTCCAAGCCAAGGTTGGCGATCGATTGCCTCATGGCTCGCGCCTGCGCACCGGAGAAAAGTCTTGGGCACAAATAACCTGGCCAGACATCGTAGCGCGTGCCTGGTCAAATGCTGTATTTTCGATCGCTCCGAATAAAAGATTGGTGTATGTCAGTTCCGGCGAGGTCTTAATCAGGCTCGACAAGAATCGTAAGGGCAAAGACGACTATGTCGTCGCAACTAAATTCCTGCAAGCACGTGTACATGGAACTACTATCCTCATCCAAGCCGACAAACGAGGGTCGCGTGTAACAGTACTTGAAGGCGATATTGCCGCTGTCAATCGAATCAACAAAAGTGTCATCGACATCAAGCCCGGTCTTGTATATGAGGTTCAGCAAACTGCAGCGAGTCCACTCATTCCTCGCGATGACCTGATGTTATATGGCTTAGATTTGGAAGGGCCGACGGGAACCGAGCCCACAATCGTTGATGTCGTAGCAGAGACAATCAAGCCCGTACATGTCTTTGTGAGCGACGGAGAAGTTACAAACCTTTTGGCAGCAGATCCTGACAGCTTGCAGCACCATCCTCTTGTGGGAAGTTTCATGGACAAGCTCGACAGTGTTGAATTGATCAAAGAGTCCATGTCGAAGCTACCGGATGAGCTGCAAGACTCGGTCAATGACCCCCACAAACAGCCAGAGGAGTTCCCACCAGAGCTGCTACGTGAAGCTTACATCAAAACGGCGCCGGAAATCGGCAGCTATATGATCGGACATGATGTAGACGAGTTAATCCCGCATAATCAAGATGTCTATATAGAAAACCCACCAGAGGGTGAGCTCGCTCCTGATCCAGTACCGCTGTCAGAAGTACCATCACAATCCACGCCTTCAACAACCCATGAGCCATCGCTATCTAACGAGACTACCCCGGCACGCAAAGCTGTGTCTTTAGACACTGTGTCTTTGGACTCAGTCTCCGCAACAGACAAGAGCGTACTTGCTGATAGGTCAGATTCGAAATTAGAGCCGGTAGCAGCAGACGATCCTTCCTATCAACCATCAGCAAAACATACCTCCCTGGCGCCTGATACCAAGGATGAATCAGTCCAGCCAGGCCCAACACAGACACTGCTGCAATCGTCAGTAGACAGTTCATCGCTCCAGTCAATTACAGATAGCACGGCACCGCACAGCAAAGACAGCGAGGCTTCATCAGTCATCGCTCAGCCAGCAGTGCTCGATAATGAAAATGATCAAACTGCCACAACAGATACTAAGCCACCGGCGTATGCCAATGTTCCACCTGCCGTCGACAATTCACTGCCTCCAGATTCCAATGCTCCACCTGCCGCCGACTATGAACTAGCACCGACAGAGAGCGCTATATCAAACGAAAACAAAGAAACACCAACTCAGGACTTCAACACCCCTCCTGAAGAAGTGTATGAGGACAGTCCACCAGAAGTTGCTACACCAGAGGACTCGTCATATCAGTCCAAGCCGAGCGAGTAGTGATGACCTCCAATCTCTCCAGTATTAAATTCGACTGGCTGGTCCTACTTGCATTCATAGCTGGCGCCTATCTCATAACAATAGTGCTTGTTCCTAGCAAGGCATTACTGAGATACGAGCTTCAAAACGTTGATCAACGTTTTGAGTTGCGCCGGTGGCTAACATGGTCGCATGAAAGTCTTGGTCGCCTCAATCTGCAGCATCTCTGGGCTCAGGCTACAGGTCAGGCTTCCTCTGGTGTCAACAGATGGGACTACGCCTCTAGCTGGATTCTGGAAACCAACACACCAACTCCTGCCATTCGCATTGCCATATTTGACAGGCTGCCCGAAGATGAGCCACCAACTGAAGCCGTAGAAGCAATGCCGTGGTTAAAACCGCTCACCACCTACCCTATACGTCGGCGAACCATGGCGGAATGGATTCATTTCTTAAGACAATGCGGCGCTAAGGCGATAGTTATAGACCAGGATTTCGCTACGCCGGAACCAGAGGATGTAGTCCTAGCACGCGAACTCGTCAACTCCAAGAGTGGATCCGATGGTTTGAAGGCAGTACCAGTATTCTTCGTCCGTAACGTTGTAAGAGGGTCATATAACAAGCTGAACATAGTCCAGCAAGTGACAGAATCGTCCTCACTCGCCGAACAAATTGCAGCTGCATCCCACGATCAGCTCGGTCTGACTGATTTCGCCGGTATTAGCGTTCTGTTGCCTGATGATGACCAAGTTACCAGACACTGCCTTTTGCAACTCAAAGACGCAAATGGGTTCGATCACAAATCAATTGTGGTAATGGCAGCACAGGCTATTTCTCCACATATCCTTAAAGACGCCGGTGTACTCGGCATCAACTTCGTGGACGGACCTAATTCCGGTGCCTTTCCTGTCCGGCCGCTGACTTATCTGGTCGATCCAGCACGCCGTAGCGAGCTATTGCATGGGGATCCGAAACGTTGCGACATAAATGTCAACGAAGCAGTCGTCTTTATCGGTGATGGCATTGCCGATCTTTTTAATACCCCGCTAACACATCATGGCTTGATGCAGATGAGCGGCACCGAGGTGCTCGCGCAATCTCTCAACACAATTCTGTCCGATTTCGAAGTGAGCCGGACAGATGAGCAGTTCAACGGGTGGCGCTCCTTGCTAATCTGCTTGACCGTAAGCGCAGCAGCAGCAGTTCTTTGGCTGGCATGGTGCCAATTGATGCATCCTAATGCTTCCGGCTCACCTCATGGACTCGTCGGTTCTTTCAGTGCTCGCTTACTTCTCGATGCTATCTTTGTTGCTGTCCTTATAGGTCTCGTTTCCGTCCTGGCTCTTTTGACCTTCCTCTGGCAACATCTGCTAGTACCTGTCATTGCACCATCCCTTGCGATTGCTACTGGCGCACTCACGGCAATCATAGCTGAGCGCAATCGACAACAGAGGATTGCATTCGAATCCCAATTGGCATTGACTAAGCACACTATGCGCAGTGAATTTGTGCGCCGCATTAACCACGACTTGAACGCTCCTGTAACTGTCCTTAATTGGGCACTTGCCGACATACGGTCTGTTGACTCGGCACCAAAGGAACTACGCGAGAACATCGCAGTGCTGCTGCATACGTCAGACAGGTTATGCATGCTCATAGACGAGATGAGCCGCTCGTATCAAGACGATCAAACAAGCACACCTGTGACAGTTGTTGATCTTAGGAATGCGATAGCAGATTCGGTCGATCTTCTAACCCCACTTGCAAAGTCACGAGAAGGAACGATCGAATGCAAGGTTCCAGACAATCCCGTGTATATATGTTCTCCAAGAGCGGCGCTAGTACGCATATTTGACAACCTGATTAAAAACGCATTGCGGCACAACCCAAAGGGCACCACGGTACAAGTGCATGTTAAGGAAAGAGGCGGTGAAATCGATATTACCGTCTCAGACGATGGCATAGGCATTCCCGCCGATAAGGCAAGAATTATTTATGAGTCTTCCACCTCAGCTAGCGGAATCTCTGGAAATGGGCAGGGCATGGGCCTAGGCATTGTAAGAGATCTAGTCAATGAATTGAAAGGAAACATCCGGATAGTACCGCAAGCATGCGGTGGCTCGCGTTTCAACATTCGGTTGCCTAAGGCACCAGCAGACGCATCCACAAATATGGGGAGTTTAGCATGAGAAGAGTACTGCTTATTGAAGACGACCTTGATTTTGCACATTTCCTGACCAAGGCCTTCAGAGATGATCCAGCCATTACAATTACTGAGACTCTAACGAATGAGAGCGATGCACGGTGTTATATAGATACGACCCGTCTGTTTGATTGCGACGCGGTACTTCTTGACCTTCAACTGCCCATTGAGTTGGGAGACCGAACAGCAAAATCTCTTTCAGGCCTTACACTCCTGGAGCTAATGCGAAAGGAGTATCGCTATGGTGGCACCATTATTGTACTAACCAACTCGAAATCACCTGAGGACGGGCAGAGAGCATTGGCCGCAGGTTGTGATGGATATCTGTGCAAACGTG
>CAYPBX010000068.1:0-482 GCA_964409075.1 uncultured Candidatus Obscuribacterales bacterium | reverse complement strand
AACGTGCCCGTGCAGCTGAAATCACTGAAATGTTAAGCGAACTAAAAATGGCGCTGCGTGGTGGTGTGATTATGATCGCCACCGAGATGCGTCACGTATTTATGCGCGATGGCATATCGGCCAAGGAAGCACGCATGCTAGATCTGCTTGTTCAGGGAAAGAGCTGGCTGGAGATTGCTAAGGAGCTGGGTTATGGTTCCGTCAAGACTGCCGCCAACTTGGGAGATCGGTTGTTCGACAAACTTCTAACAGGTAGCGAGCTGGAAAGGGCCGTGCGTGAGAATCTGAAGAAACGCGATTTAGCGGTATCCGTGTGGCGAAATCGCCAGAACGCATCACCCGTCCAGCCGACTCGTTAAAAACTATTAAGTCTGAGAGGCAATGTTGGAAAGAGCTAGAAGGTTATGTCCAGTAGGGATTTCGGCTAGTAAACAAGTGAATTGACATCCAGCAGTACTGCTGGAATCTGCACAGTTAACCTG
>CAYPBX010000067.1:0-9212 GCA_964409075.1 uncultured Candidatus Obscuribacterales bacterium | reverse complement strand
GTCTCATCGGGAGGCGGCGAACCGGTGGGCGACCTGAAAGCCTACCCGCATATGCGCCCTCTACAGGTATGGAGGCAGGCATCAGAAGCTGATTTTAGTTCTGGAGAGAAGAAAGGCGTTGCTGTCGACAGCTGGGGACGGGTGCGCCAGGGCATGACCATCCTGGCAAGGCAGCCGTTGCCGGGAAGCATGCAGGTCTGGTCATCATGTTGGTCAAATGGATATTTCTTCTTCGGCACCGGTGACACCGTCTGGCGCTGGCACGGAGACAGCTCTCCACCAGAGAAAGTAGCCAGCTTTGACAGCATAGTAATACCAGCCATGGTAGCAGGCAGAGACGGTGCGATCTATACGGCGGTGGTCTCGGGCAAGCAGGGAGCGCAGGTCTGGGAGATCTTGCCAGGCGGCAAGAAAGTCGAGTTATTCAGTGTGAAGGAGCCGGTAATCACGTCTCTAGCTATCGACAACGCCGGAGCGCTATATGCAGGCGTCGCTGGCACCGGCAGAATCTACAGATACAGACAGGGGGGCGCACCGGAAGAGCACTTCGACTCCGGACAGGCTCATGTGCTATCGCTTTTCTATGCAGCCGACCAGCGATGCCTCTATGTTGCCACCGGAGAGAGCGGCGCTGTCTACAGAGTGGAAGCAGATGGCTCAGCAGAGGCCGTATTTCAATCCTCCGAGCACCTAGTAACTGCAGCAATAAAAGACAAGAATGGGGATCTGTATATCGCCTCGGCAGCCAAAGGCTATTTGCTGAGGCTGAAACCGTCCGGGGAGACCGAGACCCTGGCCATGAGCGAAGCGTTCTACACGGTTGTTTATGATCAATCGACCGGCTCGGTCTTTGCAGGTGATGCCGAAGGCGATATCACCAAAGCCGAGGTCGACCGCATGTCCGGACTGTCGTACTTTCTGCCTGTATGCCGCACCGAGGAGGAGAACGTCCTGGCGCTGTCCTGCGACGGAGCCGGGCGCCTTTTCGCCGGCACGACCAACCTGGCCTCGCTTAGCTGCTTCAAAATGGCTCCGGACCCCGGCGCCACCTATGAATCGATCATCCGTGATGCCGGTCATCCAGCTGTCTGGACAACGCTGAGAATCTACGGTCATTTCGGTGAGGATGTAGAAGCGCTGCCTGAGAGCGTTATAGTCGAAGCCAGAAGCGGAAAGACTCAGCGCCCTGACAGCACCTGGTGCAACTGGCAAAGGTTGACCTGGCGTAACGGATGCTATCCACTGACCTGTCCGCAAGCACGTTACTTTCAGTACCGTTTTCAGTTCCCGCACCGCCAGGCTAATAATCCAAAGAGCACACCTGTGATTGGCAAAGTAGTAGTCACCTGCCTGCCTGCCAACCAGCCTCCCAGATTCACTAAAATCTCGTTGAAGGGGGGCGAGGCGCTTTCAGGAAAGGAGATTTTAAAAATAGAAGGGTCCGATCCAGACCAGGACAATCTTCTTCTGACAATCGCTATATCCGTCGATGCCGGGCAGAACTGGAGCAGCGTGGCGGAGGATCTCAGAGCTACAAAGCCGGATGACACCAAAAAAGACAAAGGAAAGGAGAAGCAAACTGCAGACACCAGTGAAGCCCCTGACAAAGGCACTGACGGCAGCAGCAAAGCGGATGTGAGCACAGATATGGAAGAACCCCAGGAGGTGGAGAAAGAAGAACAAGAAGAGGAAGAGGAAGCCAGCATCAAGGGAGCTGAAGACAAAGACAAACCAGCAGAAACGCCTGAGCCGCTGTTAAGTTACGCACATCCGCTTCAAGAGACTCCGGGCAGCAAGGGAAAGAAGACTGACCGCGGCAAGACTAAGATCAAAGCCTCCAGCAATCACGTTGGCGGTGTTGAAATTAAAAAATCCAACCAGAAGAAGAAGACCTCCACAAAAGCAGAGGAAGGGGAAAAGTTCTCCTTCAGCTGGGATACCAGTAAACAGAAGGATGGTCACTACCTCCTCAAACTTGTTCTCGATGACAGGCTCTCCAGTCCGGGAGACTCCAGGCAGGTTATCTCGCTGCGTCCACTTACAATCGACAACAGCAAGCCTAAAGTAATTGTCGTCGATAAGTCCTTCGCCGGCAACGGCAGCTTCGGATTCCGTGTACGAGCTGTCGATGAGCTCACATTGATTACAAACGCCACCTACTCGATCGACGGCGGCGCTAGTTACGCGCTGGCACCAGTGTCAGGCCTGTACGGAACACCCGAGCTTGAGCTTTTGGCCAGCGGAATACAACTAGAGAAGGGCAGCCACACAGTATCAGTGACGGTGACTGATATGGCCGGCAACTCCACCACGACAAAATTGACGGTAAAACGATAGGCAAGACGGTGTCTTACGCCCGCCTCTTTCAAACCAAGCCTGCTGAAAAGCTGATTGATGAGGCCTACCAGCCGCACCGCCTCATGAACAGAAGTCTCTCTGCCTTTGATCTCATTGCTTTTGGCATAGGAGCCACAATCGGCTCAGGAATCTTTGCCCTTACCGGCACCGCAGCAGCAGGCAAGGCAGAGGTTCATCAGGACTGGCTCTCAACACCGATTATCAACTTCTTCCTCGGCGCTTCCCTGGGCCGCGAGGCTGCCGGGCCGGCAATCGCTCTCTCCTTCGTCCTGGCGGCCATCGCCTGCGGCCTGGCAGCTCTCTGTTATGCCGAGCTGGCTGCAATGATACCAGTATCCGGATCGGCCTATACATTTGCTTATGCAGCGCTGGGTGAGCTGGCGGCCTGGGTGATCGGCTGGGATCTCATTCTGGAATACGCTGTCGGCAACGTGGCTGTCGCCATCAGCTGGTCTGACTATTTTCTGCATCTCTTGCAGGCATTGACCGGGCTGAAGCTGCCCTTATGGCTGGCGTCCGACACACAGACAGCTCTTTCCCGATTAGCTTCCCCGGACAGCCCGGCGCTTGCCCTCTACTCCAGTCTGGCTCTGCCTGAGATTGCCGGACAGCCGTTTGCTCTCAATCTGCCCGCCTTTTTCATCGTTGCCATAATTACCTGGGTGCTGGTCATCGGCATTCAGGAATCCTGCCTGGTCAATACGATTATGGTATTCATCAAGCTTGCTGTCATCCTTTTCTTTCTCGTCTGGGGCCTGGGCTTTGTAAATCCTGGCAACTGGGTACCCTTTGCTCCCGGGGGGCTGGCCGGTGTCATGGGCGGTGCGGCAATTGTCTTTTTCAGCTTCATCGGATTTGATGCCATCAGCTCCACCGCAGAGGAGGCGCGCAATCCACAGAGGGATATGCCGATCGGCATGATCGGCAGTCTCTTGATCTGCACGCTGCTCTACATAGCGGTCTCCCTCGTTTTGACCGGCATCCTTCCTTATTCAAGCTACTTAGAAGATGCAGCACCGGTTTCAAGCGCTCTTGCAGTTACAGGAGCGACCTGGGCTCAGGTGCTGGTGGCAGCAGGAGCAGTGGCAGGAATGACCTCGGTTTTGCTCGTCTTTCAGCTCGGGCAACCGCGGATCTTCATGGCCATGGCTCGCGACAGGCTGCTTCCCGAGTTCTTCTCCCGGCTGCATCCAAGATACAGAACACCCTTTATACCGACAATCTTAACAGGTGTGATCGTGGCGGTATCAGCTCTGTTTCTCGACATCGGACAGGCAGCCGAGCTTACGAATATTGGAACACTGGCAGCCTTCATACTCGTCTGCGCCGGTGTTCTTGCCTTGCGGTATACTGACCCTGACAGAAGGCGGCCTTTTGCCTGCCCGCTGGTTCCCTATCTACCCGTAGCCGGGATAATCACTTGCTTCCTGCTTATGATCAGCCTGCCTGTCATCACCTGGGCGAGGTTCATCATCTGGATGGCCCTGGGCACAGCCATTTATTTTCTCTATGGGTACAGAAGAGCCTTACAGTAGATGAGGCGGCGTAGCCCCGCCTCCTGTGCGGGTTACGGCGTTTCAATTCCCGATATCAATAACGCTGATGTCAAGCGGGTCATAGAATACCCAGATTTCCACCAAATCCGGGTCATCAATGACCCAAAAACCCGATTTTCACGAAATTTGGGTCATCAAATACCCCAGTATCCTCTGGAGGCGGCGAGGAACGCCGCCGCCGGAGCGCGCTCCTGGCTGCTCTAGTCCATGCAGCGAGGCGGAGCGCTCGGGCCCACGAGCGGGCAGCCGAGCGAGACAAGCGCGGAGGCGGCGAGGAACGCCGCCGCCGGAGCGCTTACAAAAAGAAAAAACGGGAAGGCCGAAGCCTTCCCGCCTGAGGCTTGAGCACTAGCGACTACTTGCTCTCTTTGGGACGCGGAGAGCGTCCGGCCTTATGACCAACACGGGTCTTCATCGAGGGGATGTAAGACTCGATAGCGCCTGCATCTACCGGGATGCTGATGGCGCCTTCCTCCTTGGGTACGCTAACAAAGAGGATGCCGCGGTCCATTCTGGCCTGAACCTCTTCCGGAAGAATCGGCGTGTCGAACTCGAAATGCCGCACCATGTAACCGGCCGGCAGCTCCTTGCGCAAGACGTAGGCCCGCTCTTCGAACATGGCCGGCGTTCGCTTGGCGATTACGGTGAGAACGTTCTCCTCGACCTTCAGCTCGATATCATCCAGCACTACTCCCGGCAGAGCTATCTCAAGCAGGTATTGATCGTCCAGCTCGAGAATGTCTGCATGCGGAGTGCAGCAGCCGGTTCTCTCCCAGACAGCCCAGCTGGGAAGCCTGCCGGCACGGAAAGTGCGGGCGAAGGCCGAATAGCGTGTCGGTTCGGGCTCGGAACGGAATGTCGGCAGTACAACCTCTCTTTCTACTCTTGTCAATGTCATAACCTTGCACCTCCAGTTGTCTTGAGATCGGGCTAAGCAAACCGCCCCACATCAAGAAGCTTACGGCGTGGGCATCTTCAAAAAATATGCTCGGCTTGCTTGAGACCATACTAGCGACAAAAACCGCCTGCCGTGCCGAGTTTCAAGATCTATTCCGGATTGAGCTTGAGAACCTGAAAGCGCTCTCATCATAGGGCTTTTCAAGATCTGCCTGCTTAGCCTATCTAACGAGATTCTCATCCCATCCCGCGTGCGAACTTAAACTGGCTACATTAAAGCTGCGAAGGCAGATTGACACTAACTTCATCCAGAAAAGGACCCCGCTGCGCCCATCAGAGAACAGGCAGGTGGGCAGCACCATACCAGGTCTTGAAGAGCGGCTGACAACCAGTTCTGGAAGCAGCGTCACCTCATTTGCCATCATGTTGTCTTATATCTGGAGCCCCGGCAGGAGCGACTTTGTCCTTGCCCAAATGAGACGACAGCATCCTCACAGCTTCGCTGAGGGTTGCAATAGAGGACTTCACCTCATCGACCTGTCTGCGGGCATACTGCGCCTGCCGCCTGGCACCGGTGAGCTCGCTGCGGCTGACAACTCCCTCCACATATAGAGAGTCAAAAAGCACTGCTCGTCTGCCCGTTTGTTCAGCGTGCTCCTCAAGCTCCTTCAGGAGCCCCATCTCTTCCTGTAGCTTTTTTGACAGCTCAGCATGCTTCTGGAAAGCCTCATCGGCAGAGAGAAAGTCCACAGGCAGGGACACATACCGATTATCTACAGGCAGAAGCGATGGCATCACAGCAGGCGGCGGCGGAACCAGCTGGCCTGAGACTTTTGCCCGGGCCGACCGGCTGCGCGGACTCTTGCCTGCATCGGCCTGGGCGGGATTAGCCAGCACTGCCATACTCACTGCCAGAGAAAATACGGAAAAAAGAAAGACCGACAGAAGGAGGATCATGATGTTGTTTGCTTGATACTCAATTTTATTTGAGCCTGGCTTCCGGTAAAGAACAGCAGAGCCGGACTTCGAGAACTGCTGGATCCTCATTCTACGTTATTCATAACCAGGTCCCAGAAACGGCTGTCCAGGTGGGTCACATGGGCATATGGCAACCATAGTATTCTGGCTGGAAGATCCAGGCGGGCTCTGATATTCTGGCGCACAGCTGCCCTGATGTTCAAAACCGCTCCACAAACAAGATAACGGCACCAGCGAGGACATGGAATGGATCTTGAGATCCTGATACTGGGAGACATTATCGGCAAGCCAGGGCGACGAGCGGTCAGGCGTTATCTCGCCGACCTCACCGACAGGCCTGACCTCATTGTCGGCAACGCTGAGAATGCAGCACACGGCTTCGGGCTTACAGAGAAGATACTACTTGAGCTTTCCGAAGCCGGAATACAGGTCTTCACCGGCGGCAACCATACCTTCGATCGCAAGGAGATCTTCGACTTCATCGACCGCTGGGATAATCTTCTCAGGCCGGCCAACTTTCCCCCGGGAACACCAGGCCGTGGCTGCCTGATCACCGAAGCTGCCGGTGAGAAGATAGGCATCATCAATCTTCAGGGCCGGGTGTTCATGGAGCCCTTAGATTCACCATTTTCAATCGCATCGAAATTAGTGGAGGAGATCGGCAAAAAGACCAAAATTATCATTGTGGATTTCCATGCCGAAGCTACAGCCGAGAAAATTGCCATGGGCTGGTTTCTGGAAGGACGGGTGTCAGCCATGGTGGGCAGCCATACCCACGTGCAGACTGCAGACGAGCGAATCCTGCCAGGCGGAGCCGCGTACATCACCGACATGGGTTGCTGCGGCCCCGCAGACGGCGTGATCGGCATGGAGCGATCGGGTGTCTTCCGGAGGCTCGTTAACCAGCTGCCCTCTCGCCTGGAGGTGGCCCCCGGCCCGGCGATGGTCAATGGCGTGCGCTTGAAGATCGACCGGCAAACAGGAAAAGCAATAGGCATCGAGCGCGTGCAGTACAAAGAGAAAGGCTAGCCCGGCCGCCTGCCCGAGATGATCCAAGCATCGGAAACTATCACGGATCATGACACCACTTTGAGTATCATCAAAGCAACCGGTAGAACCACACTCTCAAAGCACCTTCTTGAGCCGCTGCTTGAGCTCGCTCACCTCGACTTCGCCCACATGAGACCAGCTCACTTTGCCATCGCCAGTCAGCATTACAAGCTGGGGAATATAGCCGCGGTAATAATCTTTGACCAGCCGGCGTTGAGAAGCGCTCTCTAACCGATCAACATCAATGATTATGAACTTGAGCGGGGAGGAACGGAGGCGCCTGTACAACTCGACAACACGCAGAGCCTGCCTGCTGCTGTTAAGATCGCCAGCGGCAGCAAAGAAAATTAGACTCGGGCGGCCGGGCTCAAGGCTGGCATCCTCCATCTCTTCCCCCAGTATGGGAAAGCCCCGATCCAGATCCTGCTGAAACGACAGCCCCTCTTTGAGACGTAGCTCCTCAGCAGCCCGCGCACAGCCCCCCGCGCTGCGGGCGTACAACGATAGAAGCGCAACTCCTAAGACCACAGCCTGTTTCATTTCAATAGAGGACCGTTCATAACGCTCCGGCTCCATACAAGCTCAGCGATGATAAACTGCTTTCTTTAGCGAGACAATCTTACCCTGGACAAGGTTCCCGGAGCCGGGAAAGTCTGCTGAGGACAAGCCCGGAAGCTGAGCGCAGGCGAAGCGAAGAGCCTAATACCCTCGCGAGCCACCAAAGTCGCTGGCTTTGACTTCGTGCACCCAGCGCGCCCATTTCTGCTGCTCGTAACTAAGACAGTACTGATAGAGCGCCTTAAGCAGCTTGTCTCCAGTTGGAGAGCGCCCGTTAAAGACATAGGCAGGCCCGTCATCCCAGGCATCCAGCTCCAGGGCATTATCGCTCCTTGCCTCGGAGCACTCGATCGATATCTCTAAATGCAGCACCCTGTCCTCTACAGTCTCAGCCGGAGCGCTCAACCTCTCCCACAGAAAGCGAGCAAGCAGGGAGGTTGCCGGTACTTCCGGGTCGGAGACGTGGAGATATCGGGAGAATGCCTCAAGGATCATAGTTGTATTTGTGCTCCATATACACTTTAACGGGCTGCCAAACAGAGACGGCCTCTGCCACAAGAGGGCATCAGGCGCGGAGTATTATTTCTCTGCCGGATGATTTTTTTCTCGGACCAGCTGCTTTCGCCAGTCCCTTTTGCTAAGTATGAATATAACATAAGATCTGTTAAAGCAGACCGGGCTGGATTCAGGCGCCTGGAGGCTCGGCCTCGTATCCTCGCCCCCATCGGTCATTAAACTTCACACGCCTGACACAAGGGCTAAAATCAAAGGGTATAATTAAAGCGCTTGAGGGCAACTGGCCCCAGCTCTTCTATCCGAGATTTTTAAATTCAAGATAGCTCGTCCGGAGCAGAAGCTGGGCTGGTACCAGCGCTGAAAGGGCTGAGGACATCAGGCAGCTCTTGAGAAGGTTTTGGTCCTGTCGATCAGGTCCGCCCACCGGTCAACACCTACAGGCAGGCTGTCTAAAGTCTGAAGAACGGTCGGGCTTATCTTTAGCGGAGAGAGACTATCGTAAGGTCTTTGACGGGTCAACCGGCGACGGTTGCAAGAATAAATGAGCGCAGCTCTGGTTTCCCCGGGGCGCTCACCCATCTTCTGAATGAGGAGCTGCTCGAAGCAGTAGATCGCCCCGGGCAGTACCTGGGCAACGAGTGGGGTACAGCCAGGAAGAGCTGGGAGAGCGCCTCTGTGCATCTGGCGCTCGCCTTCCCGGATCTCTACGAGCTGGGCATGTCTAACTTCGGCCAGCGGATACTCTATCAGCTGGTCAATGCTCATGAAGGATTCCTGGCCGACCGGAGTTATGCGCCCGGCTCCGACATGGAAGCGCTTATGCGTCAGCGCAGCATAAAGCTCTGGGGCTGGGAGGCGCGCCGTCCACTTTCAGATTACGAGCTGGTCGGCTTTTCTTTGCAGTATGAGCTTACCTTTACCAATGTGCTCAACATGCTGGACCTGGCAGGCATTCCAGTTAGGTCAGCCGATCGAGCCTCGATTTTCCCTCTTGTCTTCGGGGGCGGCCCTTCGGCTGTCAACCCTGAGCCGATGTCGATGTTCATGGACTTTTTTGTCATCGGCGACGGCGAGGAGGCGGTACCGGCAGTCATGGAATGCGTGCGCCATTTCCTGACGCAGCCTCAAGCCGATGAAAGCCCACAGCTTGCCCGGCGACGGCTCCTTTACAGAATTGCCACCACTTATGCCGGCATATACGTACCGCAGTTCTATGCTAAAGCTGAAGATTCAGTAGTCGTGAAGCCAGTGGCTACAGGACTGCCAGCCGGTGAAAAGGGACAGCTTCCTAAGCGGATC
>CAYPBX010000066.1:2891-9248 GCA_964409075.1 uncultured Candidatus Obscuribacterales bacterium | reverse complement strand
CGGCTTCAATTTGTCGAGATCAAGGGCAAGGAGCCTGGCCACATCGGGCCTAAGCCTTATGTCTTCTGTTCCTGGTTGAACTCTAAGGTTAGGATTAGCCGGGCAGAGCGCCACGATATCATCTGCAAGAATCTTATGATCCCTAATATGCAGAGCTGCCGCCAGGCTCGACTTTCCCGAGCCGCTTGCGCCAGCAATTAAGACAGCTCGCTTCCCAACAGCAACTGCGCTGGCATGTAGAACAAAGAGTCCACGTTGATAGAGAAGGCAGGCCATTATAGGGCCAGTGAGAAAGGTACTTAGAAGCCTGCCGTCAACTGCATCGGCTGGCACAACCGATATAAGCCTCCCTGATTTAATCGAGAACTCTCCCACCTCTGGCCAGAAGAGCACGGCACCTTTACGGTTCACCTTAGAAAAGGCGTTTCTTCTTTCTCTTCCAGGGCGGCAGCGCCTGAGTGCTGTGCGAATACAAACATCTGTCGGCTGACTGCCCCTTACGCGCCTGAAACCGCCAAGCGCAAACTCGGAGGAGATCTTCAACCCGTATGCCTGATAGCGATATACTTGCGCCATAATTGCTGTCCGAACTAACTGTTGAGCAGATTTGCAGGCGCTCCCGCACCGTCTTCTCAAGTGCCCGGAGAATTGACCTGCATAAGGCTGAAAAGAGCCACGAGTCCGTTCAGGTATATCTGTCGCCTGCTTGTGGTCGGAGCCATTTCCAACTTAAACGCAGAGGACGGATAAGAGAGTATAACGCCCACAGATAAGAAGGCAACGGTAGAAAACACCAGTCGCTCACCGAGGGCGAGAAAGCCAGCCGAATGAGATGCCGGAGGCGATCGGAGAGTCGCTCCCTGAGCTTGATCTGGTACAAAAAAAGATTCATTCTGCTGGCGCCCCCCCTGCCTGCCAAGGGCAGAGCATCTGTAGTTTGTTGCGCGAGCCTAGAGACAATCTGGCTTTTACACAGCTTGCTATATAAATCGTCTGGGAGAGGGGCCTCTAGCAGATCTGCCGATAGCACAAGAGACAGCTCCACCATTCGCAGAGCCCCTGCCTGCTCAGCCTGTCTGAAAACTGAATCCCAGCGAGTCGCCGGATATCGCCTTATAGTTTCGGCCAGATCGCAAAGCCATTGCAGGCGCTCCCAGCGGTGCTTACAGCCGTGGATGCACAAAAAAAGAATGAGGTTCTCAAGCGAGAGAGTTGGAATCTTTCTGCCGGAAAGCTTCACTGAGACAAGATCTTGCCGCCAGACTTCCAGATTAAGCCCGCAGGCAAAGTAAGTTGGGAGAAGATCCCAGTGAATATCTACTATCGAGCTGCTGTTTTGCTTTACAAAGTGCTCCTCCCAGGTGAGTAATGCCAGCTTAGCAGGAATTCTCTTCCCCAGGACGCCTTGGCCTCCCAGAATCGCGGACCTGTACCCTTCCTGCTCTAGTAGTCGATGGGTTTGAATAAGCTCCTCTTTGCGGATTAGAAAGTCGATATCGGTGAAGGTTCTCAGCCCGAGATCTTCATAGGAGAGGATCGACAGAAGCGGGCCCTTGTAAGGAATAGCGTTGACGCCACCTGTATGAAAGAGATCCAGCAAGCGGATCATCTCGCCAGCCAGGTGCAGACTGCGCCAGGCAGTGGTTGTAGCCGAATCAGCAAGGCAGGCCAGGGCTGACGCCGGAACATCGTCAGGACATACGGCAGCCAGATTTTTGTAGAGCAACGGTACGACTGCGTTGTCGTGCGCCTTCTCAACCAAGCATCCCCAATCAATCTGCCTCAAAGCGAGAGCCTTAATCTTGCCTTCCGCCTCCTCGGTTAGTGATGTCCTAGCGCAGAGGACCAGAAGCTGAATTTCTGCAGGCAGATGCTCTATATTTGTAGTGCCACTACTGGCGGTACTGCCTGATTGGAGGAGCATAAAAAATTGGTCTAAATGCTGTAAGTATGTGTGCCTATTTTAAAACGGATGAATACAATCCATACATCATGTCTGCAATGACATCCCAGCTGTAGAGCTGCCTGGCACGTTCCATTCCCTTCCTTTTCAGTCCTTCCCGCAAGGAGCTGTCTTGCGCCAATCTCTCAATCTCGGCCGCCAGCGCCTGCGCATCTCTTTCAGGCACTATTGCTGCGG
Organism: uncultured Candidatus Obscuribacterales bacterium; assembly: GCA_964409075.1. Classification (GTDB taxonomy): domain Bacteria; phylum Cyanobacteriota; class Vampirovibrionia; order Obscuribacterales; family Obscuribacteraceae; genus CAYPBX01. The sequence goes on along the minus strand of CAYPBX010000066.1, from coordinate 7,108 downwards.
CTTCGCCTACGACCTGCGGCAATTCTCCACTGTCTGAGACGATAAGCGGAACACCGCAAGACATAGCCTCGACCGCAATTCTGCCGAACTGCTCGCTGGCGCCATTGTAAGTGGTGCTGGGAACAACGATCAGGTCGCAAGAGCGCAAGAGTTGAGGTACCTGTGCGGCAGGCAGCTCCCCGAGAAACTCGACTTTTGATGCAATTTCATTTGTAAGTACCATTTGCATGAGGGTTCCTCTCAGTGGCCCGTCGCCAGCGACAACAAGTTTCCACTTGCCATTTAGATTGGCTCTAGTAAGGGCCTTAATCAAGACATCGATACCTTTCTGTCGGTCTAGTCTTGCAACAGCCCCTATCTGGAATCGGTCCTTTCCAGAGATGTAAGGGCAACGCTCTTTCGCCTCCCCTGTCGAGGGTGTGAACAGCTGAGGATCTACGCCCAACGGTATCACCGGAGCCGGCTTGTCAAAGCCCTTCGAGAAGAGCACCTTCTGAGCAGCCGCAGAGACTGGATAAGCTGCCTGACAGGTCCGATAGACATATCGTTCTGTCCAGGAGAAGGGCGGCGGATACGTCTTTCTCTGATTTTGAGCTGCATAAAAAAGCAGCGCTGCGGCCGGGTGGAGCCGCCGTGCTAGCCAGACGCACTGGAAACATGCTGCGCTGTACGGCTCCAGCTCAATATCTACGATGTCAGGCCGGTATGTCTTAATAACTGCCGACAGCTGTAGGGGATTAAACAGGAACAGAGGTCCGCACCCTGCCCCAACAAGCCTCAAGCGAGCCACAGGGAAGGGCTCCTCCTTGTCTTGAGCTTCATCTGTGTTAAGACCCCCACCCAAATGCGGCCAGCTATCGGGTATGACAAGTACGAGATCGAGCGGATGTCTTGCAACTAAGGCGCGCTCTCTGGCGCGATACACAGGAACGGCCGCAAAGTGGGAGATCCTTAGAACGCGCATGCAATTGCAGCCAGATCATCTAAATATCGGTCGGCAGCAACAAACTGGCTCTCAATCAACATCACCCACGACCTGGAGGATGCCTGCAGACAGCATTTGCTCTACAATTGCCTCGGTGTCCTTGCGGCTGCCTTCAGGCTTAAGGCCGTACTTCTGGGCGAGAATCTCTGCCAGCTCCTCGACAGTTCGCGGCTCGTTGAGATGTTGCCAGAGAATTGCTCCTGATTCATTGAGGTTGTAGAAGAGACCGGTGTCGGAATTCAAAATGGCAACCATACCCTTGAGGTCGCAGTGGAGAGAGCTGTTGCTGATAGCCAGTCTTGAAGTCACGCTCAGACAACATTGAGTTCGCCGGGCCATTTTATAGTAGTATACCTGATAATGAAAGACCATGGCCTGGGGCGGCATCAAGAGCAAGGATTGAGCAAGGGCGTGTATATCGGGCTGTTTTCGGTCAGCGTGGCAACGCTCACGCATGAACTGCTCTTGACACGCATCTGGAGCGTAACCATGGGCTACCATTTTGCTTTCATGGCGCTCTCCATCACGCTATTCGGGCTTACTGCCGGTGCTCTTCTCGTGTATCTCTTTCCTGATTTTTTCAGTCAGGAGAGGCGGTACAGGCAGCTGGCAGTAAGCTCCCTCCTCTTTGCACTGTCTATTGCCTGGAGCTTCCTCACTCAAGCCTGCATCCCGTTTGCTCCTAGCCGGACAATCCTGGGGCTCTACCTGGTCGGGCTCATATACTTTATAGCCGCACTGCCTTTCCTGTTTGCCGGCATATGCATCACACTGGCGCTTACAAGGTTTTCTCATAACATAAGCAAGCTCTATGCCGCTAACCTGAGCGGGTCGGCCTTAGGCTGCTTGGCTGTCATAGGCATTTTGGAAGTCACAGACGGCCCGACCGCTGTCTTCGTGACTGCAGCTATTGCCAGTGTCGGGGCTATCTCTTTCGCGCAAGCAGCCGGCAAAAATGGCCTGCTTGCTGGGTCGTTGGCTTGCTTTATCTTGCTCACAGGCTTCTCGGCTATCAATACAGTGTTTATGAAAGACGGCAGGCCGCTTCTCAGGACAATCTGGGTAAGGGGTCGCATGGTGGAGCCACCTCTTTATGAAAAATGGAACTCCATTTCTCGGGTTACGGTCGGCAAGGACGAACCAGACCTGGAGAAGCCGCAGGGCTGGGGGCTGAGCCCTGTCTACCAGGCTAATCGCAAATTCAGGCAACGCTGGATGTACCTGGATGGCATGGGGCAGACAGTGCTCACGCAGTTTTCAGGCGATATCAAGGAGCTGGACTTTCTCAAGTACGATATCACCAACATTGGCTATAGCTTGAGAAGTAAGCCCGATGTTCTCATTCTCGGGGCCGGTGGCGGCAGAGATGTGCTATCGGCCCTGGCTTTCGGAGCAAGCTCTGTGACAGCAGTGGAGATCAACAAGGACGTTTTGCATGCGCTGAACCAGCGCTTCGGCGACTTCACAGGACATCTCGATCGCTTCCCGGGGGTTAGCTTTGTCAACGACGAGGCACGCAACTGCGTGGCGCGCTCTGCCAGGCGATTTGACATCATTCAGATAAGCCTCATTGATACCCCCATAGCCTCCAGCTCAGGAGTGCTCGCACTCACAGACAATTGGCTATATACAGTGGAGGCCTGGCGCTCCTACCTCGAGCATCTAAGCCGCCGGGGAATACTCTCCTGCTCACGCTGGTACCTCGAAGATCAGCCAGGCGAGATACACCGTCTGGTCGCCATCGCCAGCTGGGTGCTGAGGGAGCTGGGTGTTAAGCGGCCGGCCGACCACATTGTAGTCGTAGGATGTAAAGGATCAAGGCGGTCAGTACAGGAAAGCAAAGCTGGCACTGTTCTGGTTGCCAGGGAGCCGTTCAGTGATGCCGATTTGCAAAGGCTAGATGACTGGGTCGGCGAAAAAAAGTTCAAGGTGATGCAATCCCCGCGCTCCACAAGCGATACGGCCCTTTTTCGCATCGCCTCCGGCAGAAGCCCGGATGCGCCAGGGAAGCCGTTTCCCATAAAATGGCAGCCGCCTACCGACGACAGTCCTTTTTTTTACTACATGGTGCCTGCCAAGAAGCTTTTTTCCGCTCGCCCGGGCAGTGTATGTACAAACCCCATTTACACCGCAGCAGAAACTCTCTTGGCGCAGCTTCTCATTGTGGTTATCCTGCTTACTGCCGCCTGCATTTTCTTGCCGCTCTGCTTTGTCTCACCCACGGGCAGCTTCGTTTCCAAGTTGCCATTTCTGATCTTTTTTGCTGCCTCAGGAGCAGGCTTCATGCTGATTGAGATCTCCCAGATGCAGCGCTTAGTGATATTTCTCGGCCATCCAACCTACAGCTTGTCTGTTGTGCTCTTCTCCTTGCTTGTCTCAAGCAGCCTGGGCAGCTATCTGACAGCCCGGGTAGAAGGCTCTGGCCTCAGGCGTTGGGGCATATGCTGCCTGGCAGGTCTGGTTGCCGCCCTCCTTATCTACGGCCTGATCACCCCCTCCATGCTCTCTGCCCTGGAAGCTTCTCAGAAAGAGATCAGGATCTTCTCTGCTGTTGCTATTTTGTTTCCGATTGGATTGCTAATGGGCACCCCCTGCCCCCTCCTTTTGCGCCTGGCCTCGGGATTCTGCGGCGAGCTCACCCCCTGGCTCTGGGGCATAAACGGGGCTGCCTCGGTTTGCGCTTCGGTGATATCATTAATCATCGCCATATATTTCGGCATCTCGGCTGTATTCTGGACCGGCACCGCCTGCTATATCATCGCTTGCGCCGCGATTTGTCTGCTTTCCAGACAGACCAGCCCAGCGCCCAACGCATTAGTTCATCCCGAGGTCATTTTGCAGGATGATCAAACTAGACGATAGACGCCAGCAATCCTGCTTACGGTTCCACCTGGCAGTGGCGATCGAGCACCTGGTAAAGATCCAGGTTTGTTCCGTTCAAAAGGACTCTGCTATCGAGTTCAACCCAGGCATGTGCTACAAAAGCCTTTCTTTCATCACGCCTTGCTCCAACTTTGACCGAAGGGGCATATCCAAACTTTCTAAGAAGATGGGCTAGGGCGACCGCTTTGACAAGACAGTTCTGTCCTCCTGGAAGATATTGGCCCCACCGCTTTACAGTCCAAACCAGCCTGCCAACCTCCACCTGGGCTTTCGGCTTTTTGTCTCCGCTGAAATTGATCTGACCCAGCCATAATGAGGGCGGGATACGCAGAACCCTGAGCTGATATTG
>CAYPBX010000066.1:270-2881 GCA_964409075.1 uncultured Candidatus Obscuribacterales bacterium | reverse complement strand
AGCAGAGCTGATGCTTCCAGATGGAGCTTGCCGATGAAAGAGCTTGTGGTGCTCAACATGATGTTTCTCAGGCTAGCTAATTCGCGCTCAAAACAGGGCCCTGTATTTTGAATAAGGAAAACGGCCAAGTGAACATTTTGTTGGAAAGTTTTCTTGTAACTGGAAAACGATTAGCAGAAATGTTCTCAATGCCCCTGAAGATAGCTTACCAATTTAGCCTGGCTGCATGCACTTAAGCATCTCGACAGTCGATCGCATGAACCCATCTTCCAGATGCTCCAAGTTATGCACCCCATTGCTAGGCTCCCGAGGCGGGACGGTGTTAGCGCTATTGGCCGCAATCTCGCCTCTTCAATACTCCTCCTTGACCTCGTCGCGGGCGATGAGCATCTCTGTCTGGCGGCAGAGCTCAACGAGCCTTGCCGGAGAACCAGGTGCCCGTATGTACTGGCGGCACAGATCGAGCGTTCGTCGCAGGGCACGCACGACATCGCCTTCATCGAAAGCCGTGGCATAGCGTATCTCCTCCCAGCTTGCGCCTTCAGCCCACATCTGCGTGAGTCCAGAGAAGGTCTTGGAGAAGGTCAGCGGCATGTCCACGTCGAACTTCTTCTGCAAGAGGAAGATGTCGCGCGCCATTTTCTGAACCTGAATAAGTACAATATCGACGGTAGGACCAGCCCTGACCGGGATCGACTCCTGCACTCTGCTCTCTTCGCTGACAACAGCGGTGAGCACAGCCCCCAGCTCTGCCGGGGATAGTTCCTCCAGGCAACCGGACAGCGCCACCTCGCAGAGAAAGAGCTCATTGGTTCCACGGATGGCAGAGGCCATATGTCCGTAAGGTGTGACTTTGTCGCCTTCGAGGTAGCCCTTCACGCGCAGGATGTCGGCCAGCGCCTGGAACGTTCGCCAGTAGCCCGTGGTCTCGTCGGTCATCCTGTTTTTGATCTCCTCAAGACGCTGCCTCAGATGACCCCTCGTTCTGCCTTGCTTGCTGCAGGGCTTCTGCACGGGGCAGCCATGGCAGGGCATGGCGTAGGCTTGATCTAACAGCTGTCTGATCTGGGCGCGAAGCTCCTCAACAGCCTTTTGCCCTTGCCTGTCGCCGATCAGCCGGTCTGCCCTTCTTGCCAGCCCCTTCTCCATGGCCTTCAACTGCTTGTGCCTGGCCTTCACCGTATGGAGGCGTCGGCTGTATAAGTTGAGATCGCCAATTTCGCCAGGACACAGTGGCGAAGAGAGCCGCTCCAGCTCCTTCGTCATCTCCGTCTTGCGGATCTGGAGCGGCTTCAGCTCCAGGTTGATCAGGAACTGCCCGAAGCTGCGCTCGATTAGCTCCCGGCTCTCCTCGAGCGTATGTCGTTGCAGAAGGTTGAGTATCATGCCGTAAGAAGGTGTAAACCGGCTGGAGAGGGGATCGGCAGGTGCGACTGCTAAATCGCCCGCTGTTTCCACCGACTCGAAGGCATGGTGGAGCACGACGACATGTCCGATTTCATCCATGCCTCTGCGTCCTGCCCTTCCAGACATCTGCAGAAACTCGGATGCAGTGATGTTGCGGTGCCCCTCATCGGCTCGCTTGGACAGGGCACTTATTATTGTGGCGCGGGCTGGCATATTGATGCCGGCTGCCAGCGTCTCCGTAGCGAAGACGACTTTGAGTAATCCCCTGCCAAAAAGCTTCTCGACCATGGCTTTCCAACTGGGAAGCATTCCAGCGTGATGCACGGCCAGGCCCTGATAAAGACAGGTGAGGTAGGGGTGATCCTTCAGATTGGCGTAGGCCTCGATGAACTCACCGATGACCGCTTTGAGCTCGTTGCCTTCTTCTTCTGTGATTAGGGGGATGCCCTGCGCTTTTTTCATCGCCTCAACGCAGCCTTTGCGCGAGAAAAGAAAGTAGATGGCAGGCAGCATGTTGCGCCCGGCAAGGGCAGCAATCACATCACCGGGATAGGGGCTTACCCGGTGGGCTTTGCGATGCCAGATGTTGCGGCTGCCTTTCCTATCCTGCGAGAATCTGCTTATCAGCTGCGGGTTCAGCCTCCTGCCGCCGGTCAGGAGCGGATAGATTTTTCTGTCGCCGAAGTAATAGAAGCGAAGCGGCACCGGGCGGAAGTTGGATTTTACAAGCGCTGTTGGCCCGTGAGTCTCGTTAATCCAGGCGGTCAGCTCTTCGGCGTTGGCGATGGTGGCGGAAAGTGCTACGAGCTGGATATTTTCTGGGGCGTAGATGATTGATTCCTCCCAGACTGTGCCGCGCTCCCTGTCGTTCATGTAGTGACATTCATCCAGAACGACATGCCTGACACCGCTCAGGTTGCGGCTGACTTCACCAAATATGGTGCCATAAAGCATGTTGCGGAAGACCTCAGTGGTCATCACTACAACCGGCGCCTCGCGATTGATCGATACGTCTCCGGTAAGCAGTCCAACCTTGTCCTGCCCGTATTTCAGCTTCAGGTCGAAGAACTTCTGGTTGGAGAGCGCCTTCAAGGGTGTTGTATAGAAGAGGCGGTGGTTTGATCGCAAGGCCAGCTCTGTGGCATACTCTGCAATCACGGTCTTGCCGGAGCCGGTCGGTGCGCAGACGACCACACTCCTGCCC
>CAYPBX010000066.1:0-260 GCA_964409075.1 uncultured Candidatus Obscuribacterales bacterium | reverse complement strand
CCTGCTCAAGGTGTTCAATTGCCTCCAGCTGAAACTTATCTAGCTGGAAGTCAAAAAGCTCGCTGGCGTTGATTTTCAAATTGGCGTGGCTGTGCTCAAAGTGTAGTTGCTAGATCTGACCTGGCAGCTCCGGTCAACCTGCCATGATACCAAGCGAAATGAGCTGACCGCGGAGCGCTGCTGGAAATACGACGACCGGGCGGTAACGCCCGGTCCGGCTTCCTGTTCTGGTCGGGACGAGAGGATTCGAACCTCCGGCC
>CAYPBX010000065.1:0-9295 GCA_964409075.1 uncultured Candidatus Obscuribacterales bacterium | reverse complement strand
GAAGTAAAACTAAACGCTACAATTCTCTTCTTGAAGAAGAGGAGTCAGGCGAGACACAAAGGCCACGCCCGACTCCTCTCTCAAGGGTGGACCCATAATCGCGACAAGTATTCAGCTATCAGCTGCTCAGATCAACCAGATCCTATCCAGCTGCACCCGTTTCTGCCGGAGAACCTGCGGGCTTGGCCGGTTGAGAGGCCTGCACCGCGTGGGTTTCCGATTGGGTCGGGTGAGGATCGGAAGGCGCCGGCGGAACAACCGGCTCCGGATGATCCATGAGAACCCGGACAGCTTCCAACATCTGCAGTGCCCGGCTCTGGACCTGGCGCTTGGCCTTTTCCGGATGGGTACCGGTTTTGACCAGCTGGTAGTAGGCCAGAGTTGCTGCAGCTGCCACATAGGTGGCGTAGATGTCACCGTTGCCTGCGGGCAGGCGAGAGCTATCCTGCATGAGAAGCGTGACCAGATGGTCGGCCTTCTCTTGCCGCCTCGTTGTCCAGTTGACCAGCTGGTTGGTGGACACCCCACCCAGCGATTTGAGCGGTGTGGAGATGATCGAATCTGCCACCACTGGCGCTACTGCAATCAGGTCGGCAAACGCGAGCTTGATCGTCATCTTCCGCTGTCCTTCCAGGTCCACCCAGGTGATGTAGCCAGGCAGCTCGCCGCCGACGAGCTGGTCGGCAATCTTCCGGCACTCGTCGGCGTGCGCACTGAAGCCAATCCGGTCCAGGGCAGACGCGACGATGTAGGCCCGGAGGTAGTCCGGCGGATGGACAGCGAAGGTCAGATTGCCCTGATCGTCCACCTGGTAATAGGACTCTGTGCGTAGCAGCTGCTCCTGGTTGAACACGCCGCCTGCTGCCTTAGCATTGAAGGCAGAGAAGGTAATCAGCATGTTGTACAGGAACGCCGGACCGGTCATGAGAACGCCACCGGAGATGTCAGCGTCAATCTCGCCCAGGGCATCCACGAGGAACCGTGTGACCAGATCAACGGTGCGCACCTTCTGGCGCCCCAGGTTAACATGCTCCTTGCTGAACTTGAGGCGACTGTCTGCGTACGCCCTCTGCACCGCCTCGGCGACAACCGTCGTCACCTCCTCAGCCAGCCCCTCGACATCATGGAAGATGTCGTGGCGGAACTCGTGGGCGTAGAGAGCGAGCATGATGGCGATGATGCTCTTCTCGTCATGCGGCACCTCAATGGCGTGAGCGCCGACCGGACCGCGGGTGCCCGGGATGGTTGCCGGCCCGTTTCCGCTGAAACGAGCAACAAACACATCCTCGGTGCCGAAGGCCGTGGACTTCATCCGTTGCTGGCAGTCCTCGTCGCAGGCTCCCTTGATGTCACCAGTGCGGAACAGATGGAATGCCTGCTCTACCAGGAGGACAACGGCGCGCAGCTCGTCGTATGTGCCGTCGCGAAGCTGAGCGAAAGCATCGCCGTAGATACGGAACACAAAGAGAATCTGGACGAGCTGCTCATCGAGAAGCTCGATTGCAGCCTGGAAGACCTGCTCCTTGGACGCTTCTGGATACTGGGCGCGCAGAGCGCCGATCACGCGCGGAATGGCCTGGCGGTAGAGGGTCTTGAGCTGCTCGAGATGCTCGAAGAGGGACTGAACTGCCCTCTGATATTTGAGCGCCATGTTCTTGCGCGCCCAGTTGACCGCGCCAGAGAGATGGTCGAATTTCTCAGCAACGATGGCGTCGAAGCGACCGTTGTGAAACTCGACACGGATTCCTTCAGCTGCAGCAAAGATGGCGGAGCTACCGGTGTGATCCTTCACGGACGGGTTGATCTTTCCCTCTTCTGGATCCTTTTCCCCGCCGGAGCCCTGACTGGCAGTAGCGGCAGCGGAGCCGAGCACTGCCAGAATGGAATCAGTACGCCCAGCGGACTCGCCTTCCGGGCGTTGTGCCCTGCTGGCTGCGCGAGCGATGCGCTCAGCACATGCCCTCACCACGTCATCGACGGGAGGGAGCGGATACTCCTGCCGCCCGTAGCCGGGGAGAACAACAATGCCGTCGCGGCAGCAGTCCTTGTCTTCGTGGGGATGTCCGGTGGCCGGTAGCTTCGGCTTTGTGGACTGTCCGGCAACGGGCAGCTTTCCGCCCGGAAGGATCACTGTGCCGGTTCGGCAGACATGCCCTTCGTGATCGCTGATGGCAACTCGGCTGCTCCTGCGATCCAGGCGCACAGTGGTGCCATCGAACTTGATACCAAGCTTGAGTTTCGGCTTCATCAGTAACTCCTTTCTGAGTTGAGAGAAGCGATGTGAAACGCCCACCCGGGCATCATTGGGTTGATGTCCAGGTGGGCGCTATGAGGAAGCGACTGAATCAGTTCATTAAAACCAAACTGTTTGTTGCCTGTCGAACCTGGCTGCGACAGGGACTACGCCTGGTAGCGGCGCAGAATCGGCGTCTCCGGCACGCCTTCGAGCTGGTGGAACTTGCCTTCTATGACAAGATCGGCCAGGTGAGACGCGGCCTTGAAGTCGTCATCCGTCGGTTGAGCGCCGGTGAGCTTGCGGTAGAAATCCCGGCAGAGGATGTCGGCCGCAGCGATTGTGGCGGCGTCCTCTGCCTGGTGTGCGTACTGGCAGGCGACCAGCATGGTGAATGTGTCCTGGGTACGCTGGGACAGATAGTTGATCCGACACTGCCGGTCAGCCAGTTTGAGCTGGTGCTTGACCATCGCCGCCGAGAGCTCCAGAGGCAACTGGCGCAGCATCTGCTGGACGAAGGCGACATGCCCCTTGAGCCGGCTATCCATACCTGGCACCGTGCGGTTGAAATGCGGCAAGCGCTTTCCTGCTTGCCAGAGCGCATAGCGCAGTCCGTTCCAGCTCAGGCCGGAAAGCCCGGAAAGGACGCCAACCGGTCTCAGGCGCTTGGTGCTCTTGGCCAGCGTGTTTACGCTCTGCCCGAGCGGCAACATGTAGCTCATGCCGTGCTGCTTGGCCAGTCCCTTGAAGAAGGCCATAGCCAGCATCTGACCTTCACCTTCGTAGATAAGCGGTGCAAGATAGTCGTGGATGTTGTCGCCGATTAGATGTCCCTTGAGGAAGGAGCGCCCGCCATGTGTCTTCATGCCGATCTCAATGGCTGCTTCCTTTTGTGCCTCAGAACCGAAGATCTTGGCGATAATGCACTCTAGCTCACCGCGGTAACCCTCATCCAGAAGCGATGCGCACCAGGCCACCAGCGCATCAGCGCCAAGGATGAGTGACGCGAGGCGCGCGATTCTAGCTTTCACCAGTTCTCTGCGCTCGATCGACTCGCCGTAGGTTTTGCGAAACTGTCCCCACGAGGCTGGCGTGATGCTGCGCAAAATGATGCGCATGACGCCGGCGGAGTTGGCGCACAGCGCCACTCGACCGCGGTTGAGCCCGTGGTAGGCGATGGTGAGACCGTCACCGGCCTTCTTGCCGTTCACCTCCGCCTTGAGCAGATTTGCCTTGGGCACTCGGAAGTTCTTGAACAGCAAGCCGTTGTTGTAGGTGTGTGTTAATGCGTGCAGCTCATAGTGAACCAGCTGGAAGTTCCCATTGTCGCTGTTGGGCAGCTCAACAACGAGAACATTGGGCTCCATGAACTTCTGCCCATCTTCGTCTTCTGCTTCAATCAAGCACACAAGGCCGATGATGCGGCTATGAATCGCGTTGGAGATAAAGAGCTTTTCACCGTTGATGACGTAGTCGTCTCCATCGAGAACGGCGGTTGTTTTCAAGGCCGTCAGGTCTGAACCGGCACTAGGCTCGGTGAGGGCAAATCCAGAGATCTTCTGGCCGCTAGCAAGCACCGGTAAGAATCTCTTCTGTTGCTCAGGATTACCGAAGGTACGCACCGGATCGACGGCGCCGATGCAGCCATGAATGGAGGCGAGTCCTGCAGTGGTCGGACAGCCGGTTGCGGACATATGAGTAAGGAAGCTCATGAAGCTGCGCATCGACGCTCCTTGTCCGCCGTACTCGGGATCGATGAGCATTCCCCAGTAGCCAGCCTCGGCCAGCGCCCGGATAGACTCCTCGGATACCTTACCGTTGGGGTCATAGAGCGTTCCCTGCGCATGCCTCTCTTGAACAAGGGTCAGACAGGCGTTCATGACAGGGTGGCACGGTTCTGCCAGATTGAGATGCGGCGGGCGGAAGAGAGAAAGCGGTGTGGAGTTCTCCCAGACTGCGCGATGGACAGGGCTGCTGGTGGTGCGATGTTTCTCGTCGAAGAGAATCTCGACCTGATCGTCGGCACGATCGATCTTGCCGGTACGCTTGACCTCGTCCTCGCTCTTACCACTCTGCCTCAACACCTCTTCAGCAAGGTTCGCACCACCCTTCTGTTTAACAAGCTTCTTCTGATGCTTCTCACTCATGATCTCTCCATTTGTGTTACCGGTTGATTTTGAGAAATTAAGTGTCAGTGGTAAAGTCCCCATCAACCTTTACATGAAGAATCAACACATCCGATCTCCCTTCGAGCACGGGCAAGCGGTGTGCTTTTGCTTTACAGCACATGGCATTTCGTGGGGACTTAGCTCTTGCTCGAAAAGGACGCAGGGAGAAGCGGGTTACCAGCCGCTTCTCCCTGCGCGTTGGCTCAAGCACCGTGTTGAAACAATCAGGCAGCCGTGATGCCAACCTTGCCCCAGGCGTTGCGCAGCTTGCGCACCACCTCGGGGAAGTTCAGACCGGCAACCTTTACCGTCATGTCGGCAAACTCCTGGAACTTGCTCTTGCGATTCACCTTGTTCAGGGTCTCGAACCAGATGAGCGCCGCCCTCTCCCAGGCGTAGCCGCCGCAGTCGATGGCGAAGAGAGCAAACGCCTTGTTGGGGATCCCTGAGTTATAGTGGACTCCGCCGTTGTCCGCCCAGGTGTCGACGTAGTCGTCCATGTGACCGGGCTGCGGATCCTTGCCGACCTTGGGGTCGTCGTACGCGGTGCCCGGATCGAGCATGCTCCTCAAAGCCTTGCCGTTGATCTTGGGCATGAAGAGCCCCTTGCCGACCAGCCAGTCGGCATCACCGGCCCGCTGACCCAGGGTCCACTGCTCGACCAGCTCGCCGAACACGTCGGACATGTGCTCGTTGAGCGCTCCAGACTGCCCGTAGTACTCCAGCCCTGAGGTGTTCTCGGTGACGCCGTGACCCATCTCATGTCCGTTCACGTCCAGTAGAACGAAGGTGGAGAAGATGTCCCCGTCCCCGTCGCCGTAGGTCATCTGCCGGCCGTTCCAGAAAGCGTTGTTATATTTGTTGCCGTAGTGAACGGTGGTAATCAGGTCTCCGCCATTGCCGTCGAGGCTGTTGCGGCTGTGCACTTTCTTGAGGTAGCCGCGCACCGATCCGGAGAAGGCAAAGGCGTTATTGACCACCGGGTCGGCAACCTCCGCATCGCTTTCACCCCTGACCTTCAGTCCGGGCAGGCGCGTCTTGTTCTGAGCGTCGTAAACCAGCCGGTCGGCGTTACCGGAGCCGAGTGGGAAGAGAATTCGCTGCCCTTGGTTAAAGCAGCTTGCCGTGAACTTCAGGGTGTCGAAATAGATTGCTGCTTTCTCAGGGTTGAGCCGCGCGAGGTCGTTGAGCAAATAAGGAGGAAGAAAGCCATTGATTGCTCGAGGAGCCCCCTCGAGGTAAATGTTGAGCCTTTTCATTTTGCTTCCTATGGTTCTAGCGGTGCGCAAAGGCCGCCGCACCTGTTCTCGAGGCAGGAAAAAAGGCAGAGGCTCACCGCCGGTTCATGAGGGCGGTGTGCTGCTGTCTGGTGTAAAAAAATCCTTACTGTTGCCCGAAGTCCTACTTAAACAGGCAGCTTGCTAAGCTGTTTTCAAATATCTTCGATGCTGATCAGGATTGGTTTCGAGTATTGAGCCGTAAGCCGAAAATCAGTGAGAAACTGACAGTAAGGCCATTAGCGTATCCAGTTCTGCTTTCTACTTGCAACCTTATATTTCTACATCAGCTCAACTAAGTAGTAACCATAGTAGATTAGTACAACATAAGAAATGGCTCGACCTGGCGTTTTCCCTGCCTGTCTTGTCTCTCTCGGCTCTGCCGCCTGGTAGCGCAAGGTCAGTAATATCACAGCTCAAGATGGGGCCAGTGCAATCAGAGAACAACGACAAGGTATTACCCCAAACTAATCTTGACTACCAGGATATGGTCTGGCTAAGGTTATCTGTATTCTTTTCGTACTCCTTATGGCTTAAGACAGGCGACCTAAATCCTTCAGCTGCTTTCCTAGCCTCCTGCCAGGCACTACTTGTGTTCCAGGAGTATGTTATGCAACTCAGGTAGAACCGAATATCGATAGGCCCTTAACCTTGCGTGTCGAGCTGCTGTCAGGCAGCTCGAAGTTTAGCTTGCCTTTGAAAAAAGGAGAATCCATGTACACAAAAATCACAGATAGCGCAAGATCTGATAGCAACAATCATCGCCTGCCACGAAGCGTCATTCCCAGCCGGTATGATCTTCAGCTCAAGCCTGATTTAAAGCAGTTCATTTTTGCTGGCTCGGAAACCATCGAGATCGAGGTGCTGGAGCCGGTCGATTGTATTGTCTTGAATGCCAACGAGATTGCCATTCAAGAAGCATATGTGTTTGATGCTAACGGCACCAGGTTAAACGGGACCCTGTTGCTCGACTCGAACAGAGAGATGGCTACAATCTCGTTCCAGGGAGAGCTGGGGCCAGGCAGCTGGAAACTCAAGCTGAGCTTTACAGGGACGCTCAACGACAAGCTCAAGGGTTTCTACCGCTCGAGCTATATGGACGCGCAGGGCAAGAAGCACTATCTAGCCACGACACAGTTCGAGTCGACAGATGCGCGGCGGGCCTTCCCGTGCTTCGACGAGCCCGACCTCAAGGCCAGCTTCAAGGTGACGTTGGTAGTGGATGAGAATCTGACAGTAATCTCAAACGGCAGGCCTTTGAGGGAGCGCGCCTTCGACGAGGGCAAGAAAGCCGTGGAGTTTGCTGAGACTATGAAAATGTCTACATATCTTGTGGCATTCATGGTCGGTGAATTTGTCAGTTCCAGACCAGTCCATGTAAACGGTGTTGAGCTGCGCATCTGGGCTGTGCCTGGCAAGGAGCACCTGACTGGCTTTGCTCTTCGCTCGGCAGCCTTTGCGGTCGACTGGTACGAGAGGCGCTACGGCATCCCGTATCCTGGCGGAGACAAGATCGACTTTGTCGCTGTTCCCGATTTTGCTGCTGGAGCCATGGAAAATCTCGGCTGCATCACCTTCCGCGAATCGGCTCTTCTGGTTGACGCTGCGACCGCCAGCCAGGCAGAGCTAGAGCGCGTGGACGAAGTGGTCAAGCACGAGCTGGCACATATGTGGTTCGGAGATCTGGTGACGATGCGCTGGTGGAATGGGCTCTGGCTGAACGAGTCTTTTGCAACGCACGAGTCTCACAACTGCATGGATGCCGAGTACCCTCACTGGCAGATCTGGAACGGTTTCGGATTGTCCCGTGCATCTGCCTCCCGGGTGGACGGGCTGAAGAGCACACACCCGATTGAATGCGCTGTCAACCACCCGGATGAGGTTGCGGAGCTGTTTGACGTTATTTCATACGAGAAGGGCTGCTCGGTTCTCAAGATGCTCGAGGCCTTCATCGGCACTGATGTCTTTGTTGCAGGCGTTTCCAGCTATCTGAAGAAGCATGCGTATGGCAATACAGAGACTCACGATCTTTGGGATTGCCTGGAGGCGGCCTGCCTGAGTGCTGGTCTCTCTGTGCCGGTTCGCAAGATCATGGATGCCTGGGTCTTTACCGCCGGGCATCCGCTTGTCTCAGTGAGTCAGGGAGAGGCGGACGGCTTAATCGAGCTTTCGCAGAGACAATTCAGGTTCCTGCCCGATGGAGCCGGCGACACGGTCTGGCCGATTCCCGTTGTCCTGCGGGTTGAGAAGGCCGATGGTATCACGGAGGAGAAGAAGCTCATTCTCACCGGCAAAACGGAGACCATCTTTGTCGGCAAAGGCTTCAGCTCTGTGGTCATTAACGCTGGTGGATCTGGCTTTTATCGGGTCGTTTATTCTGCGGAGCTTACAGCTAGAATTTTGACTGGACTCCAGAAAGACCTGACAGTTATTGAGCGCTTCAACTTGGCAAACGATACTTGGAGCTGTGTAAGGGCTGGTATTGTATCTTCGCCCGACTATCTTGAGATGGTGAGGAAGTTTACTGGCGAAACCGATCCGAACGTCTGGTCGATCCTTATCGACTCGCTCAAGGCTCTGCACTACCTGGTCGATGACTCGGTGCGTGAGAAGCTCGATGACATGGTTAGAGAGCTTGCCGGGCCGGCCCTGGAAAGCCTCGGCTGGAGCTTGGCTCCAGGCGAGGCACTGCAGACTCGCCAGCTGCGTGGGAGGCTGGTAAGCCTCTTGGGCACCATCGGAGAAGATTCAGTGGTTCGCCAGAAGGCTGTGGAGCTCTTCGATAGCTGGAAGAAGGATAAATCCAGCATCGACAGCAACCTGCTACCCGCCGTTGTCCATGTCCTCGCTTATTCGGGCGACAAGGAGCGTTACGAGGAGTTCTGGCAGCTCTACAAAGCAGCTGGCACGCCACAGGAGATGCAGCGCTTCCTGAATGCGCTCGGGGACTTCCAACAGCCAGAGCTGATTGAGCGCACTGTGAAGAGCGCCTTGAGCGAAGATGTGCGCACGCAAGACGCACCATATCTCTTGCGCGAAATGTTGGTCAAGGAAGCAGCCAAGGAGGCTGTCTGGAAGTTTATCAAAGAGCGCTGGGACGACCTGATCAAGGCTTATCCCGACAACGCCGTGGTGCGCATGGTCGGCAGTGTGGCTTCTTTGGACACAGCGGCGCTGGAAGCCGATGTGGTTAAGTTCTTTGTGGAACACAAGGTAAAAAGCGGCGATATGGCGGTTGCCCAAGCGCTCGAGCAGCTGCGCATCAACGTGGCCATGCGTCAACGAGAGAGCAGCAGGCTAACGGCTGCGCTCACACCTCCTGAAGTTCATTTGTCAGATGAGCAGACAGGTGTTAAAGCAGGAGGTAAGAAGGAGACGATCGCTGACGAAAATCATCAGGGAAAGGGGAAATCGCCAGCGGATGGTCAAGCAGCTGGCTAGGAGCACAGTTCCTTCAAGAACTCAGTTAACCAGACGAAATAGCTGAGACTAGAGGTTGTTTCTTTAGAAGTGGGCTGATTGGTAGGAGCGCTGGCTAGCCAGCGCTCCTACATCCGGTTGGCGACAAGAAGGTCGCATTACTTGAATTCTCTCTCGGCGGCTTTTGTTCGCCATTG
>CAYPBX010000064.1:0-9341 GCA_964409075.1 uncultured Candidatus Obscuribacterales bacterium | reverse complement strand
ATCGCTTGCGCTATTGCAAGCTCCGCGGTGGCAGCTGCTCGGAAACTAGCTTTGGCATATGCCACGTGCTATCGGTCCAGGTAACCAACTGATACAGTCCCCCGTTTCTATCACCAGTTGGGCTCCTCATCAGAAAGATACTCTTCATCTGAATCTTCGTGCACCTCAAGGTGCGGTTTCCCCTGCCTGGGATAGCTGACATCCACATATAGCTCTTCTATAGGAAACTCAATGATTTTTCCTGGTATAGATTCCAACACAAGCTTGTCGCCGGCTGCAAGCTCAATCAGCTCCCAGCGCTCGTCTTTGTTCTTTCTGTAAAGCTCCACTCGCCTGCTGCGCTGATGGACTATCACGTATTCTCTCAGGCTTGTGAGTTGCCTGTAGGCGATTAGCTTCTCGCGACGATCTATAGTCGCTGTTGATAGTGACAAGATTTCGAAGATTAAGCAGGGGCTCGTTGTGAAAACGTTTTTGCTGTCGAAGGCATCGCACGATACCATCACGTCGGGATAATAAAAGCTGTTTGTTGCCTCGACACGCACCTTCACATCGGACATGTAGACCCGGCAACGTCCGCCCTTCAAATGTGGGCGAAGAATGGATACAGTGTTGATGGCTATGAGGTTGTGCCTCCGGCTGGCGCCGGACATGGCAAAAAGCTGCCCGTCCACGTATTCATGACGAGCAGGCGAACTCTCCTCAGTCGCCAGATACTCCTCGACGGTCATGTGAGAGGGCTTGACTTTGTAAAGAGACACAACACCGGCCTCCAGCGAGCTGCCCCGGTCGTCCCATCCGCTCATAGTGGCCATTGTAGTTCGATTCTGCCTTTGCTACCAGTTAATGGTGAATCACAAAGCCAAGCATCTGCCACACAGTCGGGAACCGGAAGGGCGGTAGAGATTGGATCGATCGTCAATCTTTAGCAAGGCGTTGAAATTCACTTCATCCGGTGACAGGCATGATTAGCAGCTCGGATGTTCGCGTCTGCTGTACCACTGAGTATGCGCGTTAGGACAGTGTCGCGAGCCATGAGAATAGTTCATTAGAGGGCTAATAATTCGTCAAATCCTGGTGCTAACTTCAGCAATCCGATAGCCTGAGTTGCGCTATACTTGCTGAACAACGGGTCCTCAGAAATTATATGTGTCCGTTGGATGGTAAGCAGTCAACTAGCGACCTGCTCAGGCTCGCAGCCCAGGCGAGCCAGAAACAGGTCATGTTAACGGAAGAAGAGATGCGGGAGCTGATTGAAATCCTGAAGGAGCGAGGCCAGACCGAGCTTGAGCT
This sequence comes from uncultured Candidatus Obscuribacterales bacterium, assembly GCA_964409075.1. Classification (GTDB taxonomy): domain Bacteria; phylum Cyanobacteriota; class Vampirovibrionia; order Obscuribacterales; family Obscuribacteraceae; genus CAYPBX01. The sequence continues at coordinate 8,048 of CAYPBX010000064.1, read as the reverse complement.
GGGCGAGGAGATCAATTACGCAAATGTGCGCCTGGTGCGCCGAGTCACTGGTGTAGTGAGCGTTTTCTTTCGCAGCTGAATAGCCCAGAGCAAGAGCGGAACGTGAGTAGAGCGGAGGAGCAGGCGTAAGGAAGAGCCAGAACGACTCTTAAATGTTAAGCGGAGCGTGGCAGGCGCGGAGAGCGCGAGGGACGAAGCGCTCGGAGCGCCTAATTTAAAGTATGGCGTTGTTGTCGACAATACCATGCACTACTTGCGTATGCACCTTCTCGATCTGCTGCAGATCTTTTGTAATGCCCTGGCATTCTTCAATCATGCCGACTTGATTTACGCTGTTGCCGCTGACCTGGGACTTGAGCGACGAGTAGCGCGTGTTTATGTCCGCAAGCAGGCTGGAGAGATCATTCACGGAGCCGGCGACAGCCGGCGGGGCGTTGCCTGGCAGTTTGAGCTCCTTGAGGTTTTTGTTTGCCGAGTCTATGTACTCTCCAATCTGCGCCAGTCGTTTATTCACCAGGGAGACATCGGCCGGCAGGAAAGGCTGATCTTTTAGCTTGCCTTGAATGCGCTTGAAGTTCGACCAGCCAAGTATTGTGGCGTCGTACATGACGCCGGGCAGGGGCGCCAGTCTGGACACATTGTCGTTAAGTGCCTTGACTGCGGTCTTGAGGCTGTTGGCGTTTATCTCGAAGAGTCGCATATCCATCAATGTTCTGGCAAGCGCCGGATCATCGTCCTTGAGGTTCACAATTTGGAAAACTGTCTTCAGCGTAAGGTCAATGCTTTCTATTGTATTGCGGATGTTGTAGAGCGTTACCGTTAGTGCCTCGACATCGATGTCGCTGCCAGCGGCCACTGCACCCTGCATCTGGGCCGCACTGGTTGCCAGATTGGACATGGAGGAGTCAATCTCATCCGAGAGGGCCTCCACGACCTCGGACTTTCTCTCGGGAATGTAAAGCGAGGTGATCCCCTGCTCGTAGAGCTTGAGCAGCTCGGCGACATGCTCCACATCCTTCACTATCCATTTGAAGCGCGGCTCCGGGAAGTGCCCGCTGTAAATCTGTTTGTTGGGTGCGGCGACCACCATGCCCATCTGGTTGAACCAGGGGCCTGGCTGGCTCCAGTAGAGCTTCAACATGCTTGACTGGAGGTCATGGATTACATGATCGACAGTTTTGACAATCCGCTGGCCATCCTTGCCCTGGATCTGCAAGGTCGCTAAGGCCTTGACGGTGTCATCATGCACCTTGTCTTTTAACTCGTCGGGAACGTCGTAGGCGGTTGTGGTTGCGGTGTTTGCCCCCGCAGCGGGGACCTCCTTGGCGGCTAACAGGCCTCTAGCGCTGGCAGAATGAGGATAGGCTGAGCAGACGCCCGCTGAGATCAAGCACACCGCGGCAACAAGGATGAGCATACCTGCCTGTGGGCGGCAGCGTCGGGACGACTGCGAAAACTTGCTTTGCATAACACCTCTCCTTTGCTTTCGAGCTGGTTCCTTGCCAGATGTGCGCTTCACATTTCTGCCTGTCTTTAGCTTGCAAGATACCACTTGCGATATGGTCTCTAACGGGAGCTGCCCCATAGTAGCATCGCAGATGTAAGTATATTAGAGTGTTCGGGCTAGACCTGGCTGGAGGGGAGCGCTGATGGTTCACAAGCGATTTTTGCTATCGATGGCAGCTGTGCTGGCAGTCGCGCTGCCGGATTCACGCGCGCAGATGGCACCATATCCTGTTTACCTCAAAGAAGGAATTGAGAAAAGCAAGGCGGGGAATCTAGACCAGGCCGACGAGCTCTTCGAAAAGGCGGTACAGGCGGCGGCCGAACAGGAGAAGCCGGAAGCTGAGATCAAGGAGAAGCTCTACGCTCCGGTATGGCAGGAGTATAAGAACCATGGAGTCGAGTTTGCCCGCAAGCGTCAGTTCAGGCAGTCGGAGCAGTGGCTAAAGAAGGCCTGTGCAGTGGCCCGCAAATTCGGAGATGGAGATCCGCGCCAGGTTCTTTCCTTTTACGATCTTTACACTGTCTATCTTGACCAGTACAAGCTTAGCCCGGCCATGAGAGCCAGGGCAGAGCTGACCAAGGCCTACGATCTCATGGTGCCGGTCCAGCAGGCGAAGCTTAAGGACAGTCTGGCTGAGCTCAAGGCACAGCTGCCGGAGACGATCAATCCAGAGATATCAAGGTGCGTCGGCGACCTCGGCCTGCTCGGTCGCACTGTGGTTGCCAATTTGAAGCTGAAGCAGCCCGATGTTGCGCGGCAGCTCGTCGAAGAGCATCTGGTTGCTGTAAACGATGATGAGGAGATTGGCGAGCCGTTCAAATCCGAGCTGGTCAATATCTATAGAGAGATGCTCACACTCATCGACGACAGCGAGCTGAAAACAGAGATTAAGAACAAGCTTGATAGCCCGGAAGATGAGGAGCGCATAGAGGCTATGAAAGATGCCTCCTCCGGCAACTTTGACTGGACAGGCTTTGATGGAGTTAATTACTGGAATTGAGGCGACTTTAGATTGCCCGGCTCCAGTAAACGCGCACGAACTGCTCGCGCCGCGAGGGCTTGATTTCAAGATCGCCACTATAAGCTTTATGGAAGGCCTTACCCAGTCTCTGGGCAAGCCAGGTGGTCGTGGTCATTATCTTGATCTCCTCACGGTCCTCTCGAATTGAGGCGATGCGCGAGAGCGGATTGTCGTGCCAGGCTTTCTCTTCCGTGTGTTTGATAAGAGCCAGGGCTGCTTCCCTGTCCCGGGTCAGAAACGGGCTTTTCAGCGTGACCTCTCCGTCGTGCATGTGCCGTTTGACTCTGTCGCAGCCCGGGCAGAGAGTCTGCTCCACCTCCCCGTCACGGGACAGCTCCTCGAGGCGCTGCGGGTCGACAAACCAGTATTTCTCCTCGTGAATGGAACTGCAGGAGGTACAGATGGCTGTGCCTCCTGCTGCATGCACCGACTTCTCCAGGCGTTTGTCGCGCGGCAGCCGGTCGACCGAGTGCCCCAAGATTGCCTTCTGTTGCCGGTTGGACCTGCCAGTCGAGCCTTTCATCATCAATTCACTCCAGAAAGAGAGCGGGTTGTTTGCTGTCTAAAACCAACTTAGCAAAGAAAAGGGTTAAGCGGCCCGGATGCCAAGGTAAGGAGCAGGCGCTGGTCAGGGCCAGCGGTCTTCTCGCCCGGCAGGCTCAAAGGATGAGATTGGACGTAACGGAAAGTATACGGAGTCCAGCTTGCCTGTGTTCTGGTCCGTGCCCGGCTCTCCGGCTGGCTGACTGGCTGTAACTGCTGTTTGCAGCTTTTCGTAGTCGGCAAGAACATTCTCATAGTTGGCAAACGGAGGCCACCATTTCTTGATGTGGTGAGCCTCCATCTCTTCCCAGGCTTCCTGCCCGGACCAATCCTCCACCAGGACCCGGTAGAGTCCGACATAAAGAGCCGTGCGGTCGGTTCCGAGCGTGCAGCAGACATAGACCGGCTGGTATTGCGGATTTCTGACGATCTCCACATATTTGTGAACTTTGCCCCGGTCAGGAGCAAGAAAGACTCCCGTGGGAACATGAATGAAGTTGAGCCCGATTTTCCGGGCATAAGCTTCCTTGCCGCGCTGCGGATTGGTACGCAGGTTTATGATTGTCTTAATCCCCATCTCCTTCAGCTCGTCCATTCTGCTTTTGTTGGGCACCGGACCTCGGTAGAGCACAGGAGAGACCTGCTGGAAGGTGCAGGCTGATACTGCAAACGGCAGCAGGAGCACGAGTAGCGCTAGCAGGGATCCTCTCCGGGCTATCATCTCATTGGTCAGTAACACGAAACGCTATGCTCCTTTCCTGGAAAGAGGGCAGGCGGTTGTTGCAGGGCAAGAGCAAAGAGTGGCGATTTGTGCATAAGTTGCTGATAATCCTGATCTGGTTGCAAGCAAGGGGTGAGACACCTCACCCCTTGCTTATTCCCGCTTGAATGGGGTGGGCTAACCTGCAGCCAGAGGATTTTTAATCAAGGTCACGCTGGAGCCTTGCCCGCGGTTTCGCCAAAGCCGGATTGCTGCCGCCTGGCTTGGTGCCGAGGCGATGTGGCAGAGGGATGATGGTGATGTTACACTGTGAATGCACTTTGTAACCAAGCCGCTTCGGGGATCATGTTAAAGAAGCAGCTCACAGCTGTAGTCGTGGCGCTTTTGCTTGGCGGACTGGTGGGTTGGAGCATCCACAAGTACTGGCCTCAGCCGGTGAGCAGTCTGCGCTCAGCCCAGCCCAGAGGAGATGAGCGGCGGTCGCCCAGGCGCCCATCGCTTCCCGACTTTCCCCTTACAAGCAACACTGTGGCGGAGATAGCCTCGCAGGCGGCGAAGAGTGTAGTTAACATTGATATCAAAAGCAGTATCAGCGTGCCCGGGTCCCGCTTTCATTTTGCAGTGCCGTTTGAGGGTTTCGAGGATTTCTTTAACCCGGGTGGTCAGAGGTATGATGAGCCGGGGCAGAGAAGGTACGAGCGGCGTGGTGCAGGATCCGGTGTGATTATCAGATCCGACGGCTATATCCTCACCAACAATCATGTGGTCAGAAAGGCGGATGAGATCCTGGTGACCCTGGATGACGGCAGGAAGTTCAAAGGAAAGGTGGTCGGGCGGGACAGCTTTACCGATCTGGCCTTGGTGAAGATCGATGCCAGTGATTTGCCGGTCGCTAGCCTGGGCGCCAGCGCGAAGATCCGGCCCGGAGACTGGGCGATTGCGATAGGCAGCCCTCTGGGTTTGGATCATACTGTCACCTTCGGGATAGTTAGCGCTCTGGGGCGGTCGCTGATGGAGCTGGGCGGGAATCTTGAATTGATCCAGACCGATGCGGCAATCAATCCAGGCAACTCCGGCGGGCCGCTCCTGAATATCGATGGAGAGGTGATCGGGCTCAATACTGCCATCAGAGGCGACGCGCAGAACATCGGCTTTGCAATTCCTGTTGATATTGCCAGAGATGTCGCCGAGCAGCTCCTGGAGAAGGGCAAGATCAACCGGCCCTATCTGGGCATTTATATGCAAGATCTTGATGCGAAACTCGCCAGGTCCCTGGGCATGCCTGACAACACAAGCGGAATTCTCATAGCGCAGGTGGCGCCCGAAGGTCCTGCTGCCAGGTCCAGTCTCAAGGTTGGCGATGTCATTGTTAAAATAGATGGGCAGGACGTGAAGACCGGTCGCGATGTGCAGAAACTTGTGCGTAGCCGGAAGGTTGGCGATGCGCTCAACATACTGGTAAACAGGAGCGGACGTCTGCTGGCAGTCGAGACCAGGATTGGAGACTATCCGCGTCAGGACACTGACGACTGACCCTGTCTGGACGCTTCGTCAATGTAAAACCGGATGGTATCAAATCTGATACTGCCTCTTTCTACAGCCCGTGAGGCTGGCTGCAAGCTCATTCAATCATGCTGTCGTGACAAAATAAAACTGCGTCTCATCAGTGCTTTCCAGTTGGACTGCTCTCTTTCTGGAAGAACTCAGGCGGTGGTGGCTGACCCTCCTCCACGACATAGATGACTCCTTCCATATCGTTGTGGTTGTCGCAATGGTACTTGTGACGGCCGACAATCTCGAATACTCTTTTCTTTTGCTGGTCATAATCGATGCCGGCAATGAAGAGGAACTGTGCGCCCCAATCCGGAGATACGGTGTGCAGCTCTTTATCTTTGTTGATGAATGTCACCTCGGTCCCTTTTGTAACCACGAGCTTGTCTGGATGGTATTGGAACCTCTGGATTACGATGGTAGCCTTACCGCTTGCGACTTGGCCGGCTGACTGGGCCTGGGCTCTGCAGGGGACAAGGGCAAACACTGGCAAGCAGATTGCAACGGCAAACAGTCTCCTGACAGCCATTGTTTCCCTCCTTGAACTGTAACTAAAAACTGTTAGCATGCGCTACTGCGTTGCGGTGCCACGCTCTCACGGCAGAGGCACGGGAACCATCGCAAGAGTAATTTTAGACCAACAGGGCAGAGTCGGCATTAATATCTGGGCAGGCTATCGGTCCGCTACTCCGATCAGCTGCACAATAACCTCTCGCTGGCGGCTTGTGGTGTCGAAATCAACCAGAACGATCTGTTGCCAGGTACCCAGCGCCAGGCGGGCGGCGGAAAAAGGCACCGTAATGCTGGGACCGATAAGCGCTGCTCTGACATGTGAATGTCCGTTGTTGTCGCCCCAGCGCTCGTGGTGCTTGTAGTTGCCATCTACCGGCGCGAGCCGCTCAAAGGCCTGGCGGATGTCATGAACAAGCCCCGGCTCGAACTCAATTGTTGTGATTCCAGCAGTGGAGCCGACAACAAAAATAGTCGCGATGCCAGCTTTCAGCCCGGATCTGTCTACAATCCCACTTACCGCGCCGGTAATGTCCTTAACATCTGTGTGCCCCGCAGTGGATAAGGAGATGGCATCAGTCTTTACAGTTACTCTAGAATCCATGCGCTGATCCTTCAGATAAACTGCCTCTGTCAGCCAGATGCTGTTTGCGACCCGCCGCAGAGCCAGGGTAACGTCAACGCCTTTGCCTTTTTGCGGCCCGGCTTGAGCCTGCCCCTGGTTCGCTCTCGGGCACCTGATCGTCCGTTCCTGGAGCGTTCTTGACCTGGGAGAGCTTATCAACCTCCCGCCTGAGCAAGCGCCAGGCGGACCTGAGCTGGTTGAGCGCGATTACGAGCGCTGTAAGCGCGGTGATAAGGGCGACTGCACCTTTGAGGAGCCGTAAGATCATTCAGCCTTGTCCTGGAATTTCATACTATGCGATGATAACCGATCGGCAGTGCGGCAGTAGAGGAGAGAGATCGAATTGCGTGGATAAGGAATATCTGGAGAGAACCATAGCGCTCCTGCGGCAGGAACGGGCAAGGCACCCGATTAAATTCGCCGGGCATGCCGTGCACGAGGGCTGTCTGCCGCGATTCGATGAGGCCATCAGACGCCTGGAGGAAGAGCTTCGGAAACTAGCTGAAAGCCAGGTCGGGCAGGAGCAATGACTGCCGCGTCCTGTGCAAGGTCGTGCCGGTCGGGTGTCCAACCTACTGTGGGTCGTCGGGTCGGTGTGCTACTAGTTGGCACCGCCTGTGGTAGCGTATTTACTGTCTGTCGGTTGACAATTCTTCAGGCAGAGTCTGGCAGTACACGATATAATGATAACCTGGATGCTGAATGTCTAATTTGGAGTTCGGCTCGTCCGTAACAGCGATGGTTTGTGTGTGCTTCTTGACTGCAATGATCGACGGCTCTAGACTGTTTAATGAAGCGAGAGGTAGCCACAGGCACGCAAGCGCTCCAATGCAGGTAGCTCCATGCCGGACATAAATGAGATGTTTGTTGCTGGAATTGCGCTAGACCCGCGCAGCGGGCAGCCGATTGTTGTTCTTAACGACTCAGGCATGACGCGAGCACTGCCGATCTGGATAGGCGCTGCCGAGGCTAATGCGATAGCCCGCGCCCTCAACGGCATAAAAGTGGAACGGCCCATGTCGCATGATCTCATGCTGAACATGATTGAAGGGCTCAATTACAAGGTAAAGCATATTGAAATTAATGACACTGTCTCTAATGTATATCTGGCTACGATTGCGCTCATACTTATCGTTCCGGATACAGGCGAGGAGGTGGTAAAGCCTATCGATGCCAGACCCTCCGATGCTATTGCTCTGGCTCTCAGGGCCAAGGCGCCCATCTATGTATCAGCCAAGATAATCGCCGAAAACACTGTGCCCATGCAGGTGGAAGGCAGAGAAGATGCCGAGGACGACGAGTTCAAAAAGTTCCTCAGAGGGTTGAAGGCATCGGATTTCAAGCTCCCCAAAGAGCAGTTCGGAGAAGAGTCCTCACCAGAGGAGGGCCTGGGGGGTGAAGGAAGCAAGGAGGGTGAGAGCGACAAGGATAGCCCGGACTCGCCCAACTAAGCTCAATGCCATTCAGTCCCTGCTAACCCAACGCCTGTAGAGGGAGACCGAGCGCCATCGGGACTGCATGGCACCGCCAGAGGAAAAGAGCAGCCATTTAGCAAGAATAGTACCACAGG
>CAYPBX010000063.1:0-9365 GCA_964409075.1 uncultured Candidatus Obscuribacterales bacterium | reverse complement strand
ATGCCTAGTCTCGTGGGCTCGGAGATGTGTATAAGAGACAGTCATAGCGCTTTACCAGCTCCAGATTTTTGGGGTCCTGGACATGGACCTTAGTAAAGTCGACATCATGCTTGTATTGACGCTTGACCTTGGAGAGCACGCCATCCAGCTTGCGGCATGCCATACACCAGGGAGCGCTGAAGATAAGCACGCTCGGTTTCTCGGATATGACCTTCTGCACACCGGGCAGATAGGCAATCGTCTCCACCTGGGCAGCAGCCGGCAGCAGGGTTAAGCCCAGGGCTACTGTCAGAACTGCAAGCGATTTCAACATCTCCGGACTCCTCGGCAGCGCTTTGCTCACAAGGCGCCAATACCATCTTGCCTGGAACGCCTTATTCTGCCTGCTGGGATTGACTATAAAGCCGTATAGGCAAACTTATAAAGTTGCCCTGCCGAGCAATTTGGAGGCAGGACCGGCCGTCTTTCAGGCAGTTCCGGTCCCCTAAGGCAAAGCTGGCACTCGCCAGGCTCCGAAAACCAGGCGGGCATCGGAACCTGAGCCATCGTCCGGGAAGAAATTAGGATGAGTATAAAGATAGCCCGTGGGCAACGGGAGCTTCGTCCGTTGCGAGCCGTCGGCAGTGATGGTGTAAAGCCCCAGGTGCTTCAAGGCGTCACGGTTGTCGAAGCAGACGAAAGTGATCAACCTGCCGTCGCTGGACCATTTCGGAATACCGCTCGGGCAACCGGGCTCAGTCAACATGACCTCCTTGCCGGAGCTGGTATCGACTTTAAAGACCCGCCAGTCATCACCACCAAACTGGCGCATGAACACCACCTCGGCGCCGTCTGGCGAGAGGGAGGGGTCGTAATCTCCCAGCCGGAAGGGGCGTTTTTTGGATGTCGGCTCGATTACCGGCCTGGTGAGGCGGCGCAGCCTGGACCCATCGGAGTTCATCACCCACAGTGAGTCAGCGAGATCACCTTTTTTATTCTCGCTAGGAATCACCGTAAAGACAATCTTTCCTCGAAGCTCATGCGGATCAGCGACGATCCAGCCTGTTGGGGTGGGTACATGCGTAATCCTGCCTTTGCGCACGTCTATCTTCCTCAACTCAGGCAGCGCATGCCGACCGGAACAATGGCAATAAATAAGGGCTGAGCCGCCGTCAACCCAGCTGCTGTTGGCGTTTGCAGTCACAGGCGACGGCGGGGTCAGGGACCGGACCGCCGAGCCGTCAATACGCGCAATCACTATTTCCGAGGCGCTGTAATCAGCTCCATCCTCAATTGCCAGTCCATCCCTGCAGCGCCGGTTATAGCGCGTGAATGTCAACCACTGTCCGTCTGGCGATATCCGCGGGTGACTCATCTGCCGCCAGGAGTCAGAGACAATACTCCTGAAGCCCTGTCCATCCAGCCTGGCTACATATATTTCAAACAGACCGTCTCCTCTGTAGCCAAAAAACTGCGGGCTGTCTCTGACCAGTTCTGCGACGCAGCTTGCAAAACAAAACAAGCTGACTAACAGAAACCCTATGAAAAAGATCTGTTTCAAATGTCTCATTCTAAAGCCTTCGACAAAGGTTGGCGGCCAGGTGCCGGGCTAGAATCCACAATATAACTCAATAGGGGAGCTGTTGCCGATTGTTGGATTAAATTTCCTGGCTCCGGGTTTGATCATACTGAGTGGGGAAAGCATAAGCATGCAGGAATGCGACACTGAGAAAACGCAAGAGCTTGCCGAGCTGCTTGGGGTAGAGTCCGGGCAGCGGGATGAGCAATGGAAAATCAGGTTCTACGATATCGTACCCAGAGCTGCGCTTGCCGTGCCTGACAGTCAAGGAATGGTTGGACCGGACGGGTTTGTATATCTGATTCTTGAGCTTCCTCAGCCGGACTCATCCTTTGCTGGCTACTCTCTGGTTAAGCTGCTGGACCATCTGCTTGCCTCCGGGCTCGGCTTGATGGTAAGCTCCGGCGGCACGGTGCCTGATTGGGTATTCTCCTACGGCTGCCTCTGGTCCTACCGCGAGTTCGGTCACTTCGAGGTGAGCACCGCGAGTCCGCCTGGCAGCTCGGTGGAGGTCACCGCAGCCGGTGGCGGGCTGGAGAAGCATACGTATACAGAGGATCATGAGGTAATTGTCGGGCAGCCGACCGATCTGGTTCTCCCTCAGTATGCGCGCCGGACCATCAGAGCCTTTTTCCAGGAGAGGCTCAAAGTAAGCAATCCTGCTGTTTTCCTGCTTGCGGATCCAGACAGGCAGCCGAAACAGGCACTGGTATTCTCTGTCTTTCCAGAGGATTTTGATAGTCAGGAGAGTTTTGCCCGGGTAATGAAACTTCTCACCTGGTTCTTGCCGCCACATTACGAGCTTTCGGCCATATCGCGCAACTCGGGGATGGCAGCAGCTTTTCGTCCGCTTTGAGGCATATGCTGCCTCCGCATATGATCTACCCATATTTAAGCTCGTCGGTGTAATGCTGGTCCCCTGTGTACTGTCTGATCAGCTGCGGCTCATTGGTACTTGAGGCTCCGGGTTAGAACTTATAAGCAAGGTAGTCTCTGCCGACAGCGTACTTGAAGAGCGCATCGATGCTCTCGAATTCGAACTTGTTGCGCGCCAGATTGCCTCTGGCGGTTGTGAGGAGAGTTTGTGCAACCGACACCTCGAGGTAGGAAGTTAGCTGCGCTTTGTAGCGCTCGGTAGCGTACTCGAGTACGCTTACCGCGATCCTGGCTTGCTCCTGGGAAGTCTGGTACTTGGCATAGGTCGCTTTGAATGACTCAAATGCATCAACTATCTCACGGGCTATGCGCTGCTCTGTCTCCTTGTAATTTGCCGATGCCTCGCGCACACCGGCCTTTGACGCTGCAAGGTCGGCTTCCAGCCGCCCGCCTGTAAAAAGCGGGGTGAAGGCGACAATGGCACCAGAGAGGTAGCGATTGTCGCTGCCCTGAAGAATCGCGCTGACATCGAGATAGCCGGCTCCGCCAATCGCGTCGATTTTCGGAAGGTACTCGCGCTTTGCCGCTATTACGCGCTCCCTGGCTGCTTCTATCCTCTTCACCTCCGCTATCAGGCAGGGGCGAAAGCTCCTTCCCTCTTCAAGCAGAACCGAGACGGACTGGGCCGGCAGCTCGGGAAGCTTCTCCTCGGCAAGCTTGTACTGTCGGTCTGGATCGCGGCCCATGGCCTGGTTGAGGGCATTGAAAGCCAGTGCGACCTGTCTGTTGGCCTCCTGCACTCCCTGCCTGGATTGGGCCAGATCGACCTCGGCTTGCTGCCAGTCAAGCTTAGAGGTCAATCCGGTCTCAAACATGTGCTGGGCGGTTTGCGCTATCAGCTGGCGGTTTTTCAGATCTTGATGGGCGATTCTTTTGAGCTCCAGAGCAGCCAGTACGCCCAGATACGCCAGCTTTGTGTTCAAGATCGTTCGAGCTCTCTCGATTTGAAAGTCCTGCTGCGAGCGCCTGTACTCTGCTTTGGTGGCCCTGAGGCGATGGTAATTGGCTCCGAAATCCCAGAGAGTCCATCTTCCATTGGCATCGAATCCGAAGTTACCTCGTGCGGCAGCAGCAAACAGCCCGTTGAATCCGTTGATGACAGTCGGACCCAGGTTACCGACACCGCCTGCCTGAATATAAGGCAGCATCTCGGATCGTGATCTTTTAACAGCAGCCTTGTCTATATCCAGGCGAGAGGATTGCGCTGCCATTCTCGGTTGTTCCCGCAGGGCAATACGAATGGCCTGATTCATGGTCAGTACATCTTTCATCTGTATCTCTGGTCTCATCCCTGGAAGCGACACCTCCCCATCAGCTGCCGACAATACAGGCAGACAAGAGAAGATCTGCGGCAGTGAAAGGAGAATCGGAATTATCCAGAGCCACGCACGGCGGCCATGTCGTGAGTGACTATACTCATTGTGTCTGAAGATCATGGTGAGTTTCTCGTGCTCACGTCCTCTGCTGGAACTGGAGAAATGCTATCACCGTCTGACAATTTCGTATGCCCGGGTATGAGCACCAGATCGCTTGGTTTTATGCCGGACACTATCTCGGTATTTATGCCATCGTCGGCCCCGACCTCGGGAGAGACCTTTTTGGCCTTATGGTCGGCAGAAATGAAAATATGAGCGCCCTTCTTGTCGGGAATTACTGCAGTAGATGGAATCGTCAGGGCATTTTCATGTCGCTCCAGATTGAGTGTTATATGCGCGAACATTCCAGGCCGGAGCTGTTGGGATCTGTTGTCCACCCTGAATTCCACAAGCATGGTTCGGGTTTCGGGGTCTTCAGAAAAAGAGTGGCGATTGATAGTGCTCTCAAATACTCTTCCCGGCAGGGCATCGACCGCAAGCGTGGCCGTCCTACCGGGAGTGACATGTGGAACGTCCTGCTCTGGCACATGCGTCTGAACACGGAGGACGGACGGATCTTGAATCTCGACTATTGGAGTGGCTTGCGTATTTGACGTGGCAGCCGTTTGAACGAGCGCGCCGGGGTCGACAAAGCGCTTTGTCACCACCCCGGTAAAGGGTGCTCTTATCTGGAGGTATTCGCCTAATCTTTTTAGACGCTCGACATTCTGCCTGTAGGCATTAGCTTTGTGCTTTGCCGCTACCACAGCTGCTTTAGCTGCTGCAAGCTGATGTGCTGCAGCATCGGCCCTCGATGTCCTGGTTTGCTTGTTGGTTGCAAGCGTGTCGATCTGCTGTCGGGAGACTATTCCCGGCAGACGTTTATCGAGATCGCGCCAGCGGCCTAGCGTTACGTCTGCCAGGTCGGTCTCTGCCTTTGCTGCGTCAAGTTGAGCCTGGGCAAGAGCTATCTGTCCTTCGTACTGCTTGATATCGGCCCGGGCCTGATTGTAATCAGCAACGGCCACGGAAAGCTCATGGTCCATCTCCGGTGATACCAGCCTCGCCAGAAGTTGCCCTTTCTTTACATGGTCACCATGATCTACATTAATACTCTCCAGGTAGCCCGGCACCTTGGCATATAGTTTGGTATTCCACATGGCCTCGATTGTTCCTGGGATCTCGATTCGCCTGTAGATTGTCTTCTTCTCGGGTCGCACAGCCACAACCCTGAGTGCCGTATCGTCAGGAGCGGATGCGCTTTGCGATTTATCCTGAACCTGTACGCAGGAGGTGAGAACGGCAATGGGGCCAACTGTTAATATGATTCTCAAAAATCTCATGCTCCTTCTCCCTCGAGCTCCTGGTCGGTTACCGCCTGCAGAGCAGACTCCTTGTCGGCTGTCCAGCTCTTTATGTAAACATAGAACGCTGGCACGACAAAGAGGGTCATGACGGTGGAGAAGGCAAGTCCTCCTATCACTGCTGTGGCCAGCGGCATGTTGGCTTCAGCACCCCTCCCTATGCCTGCCGCCATCGGCAGGAGCCCGAGAATTGCTGCCAGCGAGGTCATGAGAATCGGTCTCAGTCTGACCTTGCCTGATTCTATGATGGCCTCTTGTGGCGGTAGGCCATCCTTCATACGGCGATTGGCGAATTCTACTAAAAGAATGCTGTTTGAGACGACAATGCCTACCATGAACAATGTGCCAATCATCGACTGCACGTTAATGCTGGTTGTGGTGATGAACAAAGCAATCAGGACACCGGTTAGCCCCAGCGGTACAGCCAGCATGATCATGAACGGATCGATGAAAGAGCGAAACTGCGCCACCATTACCAGATAGATAAGAATTATCGCCAGGATGAGCCCGAAAGCCAGGCTCTCGAAAGATTCGGTCATGCTGGCGAACTCACCGCGAAGATATACCGTGTAGCCCTTGGGAAGCTTCAGATGCTTGATAATATCATTTACCTTGGCCGAGACGGAGCCGATATCGCTCCCGCTCACATCTGCAAATACATCTATTACGCGCACGATGTTCAGATGATTGACCTCAACCGGAGCAAGCACCTTTTTGAAGGTGGCGATGTTTCGCAGCAGGACGGGGGCGACCTGCAGGGGACTTGTTATAGGAATGTTCTTCAGTGTGTCCATGGACTTGATTAGATCCTCAGGGTATTGAGCACCAAGGAAATAGTGATTACCGTTGTTGTTGTCCACCCAGAAGGCCGGATCGAAGTTGATGCTGGAATTGAAACTTGTGACGATGTTTTTCACGATATCCTCGGCGGACAGACCTACGGAGGCCGCCTTCAACCTATCGATGGTGACATCGATCTGCGGATAGTCCAACTTTTGTTGAATTCTCGCGTCGACAACCCCGTCGATTCTCTTGATCTCATCAAGTATTGTGGTGGCAATCTCGGTCGAGACGTGCAGGTCATTTCCTTCCACCTGAACATCGATCGGCGATGGCAGCCCGAAGTTAAGCGCAGCTGTGAGGAGACCACCGGTATCGAAGGAGAACTCGACTCCAGGAAATTCACGCGGTAGACGCTGGCGCAGCGTATCTACATAGTGAAAGATGGATTGAGATCGACCGGGGGTCAGCTGGACCAGAAGGAATGAGTCCTGCGGACCGGAGTTGGGCGTATAAGCCGCTGGCCAGTCGTAAAGAACTCCAGAGTTGGAGACGACCATCTCCGTGTCTCGCTCAGGGATCAGTTGGCTTACTTTGTGCTCGATTCTCCCTACGATCTTCTCTGTCTCCTCGATTCTTGTACCAGACGGCGCCCTGACCCGGATTATGAACTGTCCTGAATCGCTCACGGGAAAGAGCTGCTTGCCCAAAACCGGATACAACCCCAGAGAAGCGATAAAGACGGCCACTGCCCCTGCTATGACGACAGGCTTGAGGCGCAGGCTCGCTGACAGCAGCTTCTCATAGGCAACCGGGATGGCATCTATCACTCGGGCCAGCGGCCCGCCATGGGCAACCAGCTCCTCATCGTCCCTGGAGCCGCTGGTGCTGCGCGCGCGCCTGATCTCCCGGTGGCGAAATATATTGATGCAGGCAACAGGCACCACAGTCACCGACATTATGAAGGATGCGGTCATGGCGAATGCAACCGACAGGGCAAGCGGGGTGAAAAGGAACTGCCCCATTCCCGAGAGGAAGACAACCGGGAAAAACACAACGATTGTGGTTATCGTGGCGAGCAGGACCGGCATTGCCACCTCCTGGGTGCCGTCTATTGCGGCTCTGACAGGCGATTTGCCAAGCGACATGTGGCGGGCGATGTTCTCCAGAACGACTATTGCATCGTCGACCAGCCGTCCCACTGCAAGGGCCAGACCACCGAGC
This sequence comes from uncultured Candidatus Obscuribacterales bacterium, assembly GCA_964409075.1. GTDB lineage: Bacteria > Cyanobacteriota > Vampirovibrionia > Obscuribacterales > Obscuribacteraceae > CAYPBX01. The sequence continues at coordinate 2,148 of CAYPBX010000063.1, read as the reverse complement.
GTCATGACATTGATGGTGTGTCCGCTGAAGTAAAAGCCGATGAAGGCAGCAAGAACTGACAGCGGAATGGAGAGCGCAATGACAAAAGTCGAGCGCAAGCTACCCAGGAAGATCAGGATCATTACAGCCGCAAGCCCGGCTCCCAGCAGCCCCTCCTGTATGAGACTATTGATCGCTTCCCGCACATAATGGGATTGATCCATGATCAAATTGAGCTTGATCTCACTCGGGAGCCGTGAGGCTATCCGCTTCATGGCAGTCTTCACACCGTCGACAACCTCGATTGTGTTCGCCCCCGGCTGCCTGTAAATTGGTATGTAGACCTGGCGTTTTCCATTGATATGGACTATATTGGTCTGGATTGCGCTTGTGTCTTTAGCCTCACCGATGTCCTTTACTAGAACATACTTCCCATTTGCTTGCTTTATAGGAAACTCGTTGATCTCCTCCACCGTTGGCACAAGCCCGTTAGCGTTAATCTGATAATCGAGCGTGCCGAATTTGGCATTTCCGGTCGGGATGAAGACGTTGAATTTGCGCAACGCCTGCACCACGTCCATCGGCGACAGCCCGCGGCTGATCAGCTTCGCTGGATCCACATACACAAGGATTCTGCGCAGCTTGCCCCCGTAGACGGCAGGCGCGATGACACCGTTGATGCCGCTGAGCATGTTGCGTATGTTGAAATAGGCGATGTCATAGACCTCGGACTCGCTCATGGTGTCGCTGCTGACAGCCATAAGTGCCAGAGGGATTGTGGCCGTGGGGTCGTAAGGCATCACCATAGGCGGTATCGTCCCGGGCGGAAGATAATAGAGGTCCGATATAGCCAGAGATGAAGTTTGGGATAGCGCAGTGTTGGAGTCGATGTCCGGCCGGAAGAAGTCGCGGACTATGCTCACGCCGGTGATCGACTTGCTCTCCTGCCTGGCGATGCCGTTGGCCTGAGATGTCCACCGCTCAATGCGATTGGTCATGTCTTTCTCGACGACCTCTGCCGGCATGCCCGGATAGAGCGTGAGTATTTGCACCGCTGGCGTCTTGAATATAGGTAATATGTCGGCAGGCAAACGCGAAAGCGCCGTGAGCCCTATGACCGTCACGGCAATTGCGATGACGACGACTGCGTACGGCTCTTTCAGGGACAGCTTGACCAGGTTCATGCAGCGCCAGAGGTCTTTTAGAAGATCGAATGATTATACTTGCTTATCCGGGTCATCATGCAGGTTGAGGCATAGTATGCAGTCGAAAAGACCAGCCGGGGAAGCAACGCCACCTTTCTAAAAATATCTTGATTGGAAGCATGGAACAAGACCGGATATTCAATCGTCCCTGGCTAGATCGGTATATGATCGGCAGTGGCATTTATCGCTTAGTCGTGATAATTGATGGACAATAGAGAATCTCTCGGAAATTGATCCGTGCTGAGTCCCGGGAGAGCCGGTTGTCTCTTTGAGGCTGCCTCGATGGAGTCAAGAGATATGCAATTGTCAATCGGTGAGCTTTGCCGGAGCAGAATGAAGGTGGCCGTGGCTCTCTTCTCGCCGCTGGCCGTCATTCTGGTTGTCCTGACAGCCTGGCTGGGGGCTGTCAGCAGCGCATCTGCCGCCAGGCAGCACATATTCCGGCGCACTGACAAGCCGCAGGTCTCGCGTTATCTGGGCATATCCTGCATCCCTGCTTATGCGTCGCTTGCCGGTGGGCAGACGCGCGTGGGGGTCTACGTTATCTCCACGTACCAGGGCGGGCTGTGGAAGTACATGGGGCTCAAGCCGGGGATGATGCTCTTGTCCATCGACAATCGTACAGTCGAGACTGCCCATGCTGCCGACAGCCTCCTCTCCTCCAGGCAGTTTGGAGACATGAGCTTCAGCTATGTCAAAGTAAGAGGCGACGGCCCCTACGTAGTCAGCCGCCGCATTGCCTATATGGGCGTATCTCCCCTGGCAGCGTCCGCTCCAGATACGGCCAGCAGTGGGGCTGACGGTGGTCCCGAGCCGCCTGTGGAGGAGCTGGAGCGTCTGGGTCTGGATCTCATTAATCAAAGCCGTCGCCAGGAGGGTGTCGGCTCTGTGAGCTCTCACCCTGATTTGAGCCGCCTGGCGCGCAGCTATGCAGAATACATGGCCAGCAAGGGTACCTTCGGGC
>CAYPBX010000062.1:1220-9386 GCA_964409075.1 uncultured Candidatus Obscuribacterales bacterium | reverse complement strand
CCGCTTGCTTTCCAGAGAAAAGCACCAAGGTGTGCGATCAGTCCTGGATCTGGTAGCCAGATCGGATAACCAAGGTAATGGTAGGAAGGATTGGTGAGCGCATGTGCTATCGCTGCCCAGGGCACTATCTGAATGGCTGCTTCGGCCAGGCGACTGGCGCAACTCCCCGGGCTGTCGCCGGACAGGCGTACATAACGTCGCATGATGCCAAAATTCTGCGCATTCGCGTGCCAGGTCTGGGCCGCAAACCAAGCCAATACTATGTATGGAAGACAGCCGCCTGTCCGGGACGTGCTGCTCACAGACAGTGCTAGAGCCAGAGATGCGATTATCAAGATGGGGGCCAGATAAGACAGCCAGGCGAATCTTGCTGCCGTATCTGTATCCAGATTGAGTCTCACATGAGTGGCGGCGATGTGAGGCAGCCCGAGAGTGAGTGCGTAAAGAGTTATTGCTGGTGCCCACATGTCAGGCAGGAGCAAGGCCAGAAGCACTACAGGCAATACCAGTAATCCGCAAGCAGCGTGTAGGAGGAGGAAATCTTGGAACGGACCATAAATCCACAAGCCGATTCTGGCAGCGGTAGCCTTGCCTGACAGGCCTGCCGCTGCTGCGGGTTGCCTCAGGCTCGTATCCGCTACTTTAAGCTCAAGCATCCGTTTTGTTGCCAGTGTCGCCAGAAAAGAGGGATTATAGGTCATACCGGCTTCAAGCATCCGGCGCTCTGCTTAATGCGCGGCTGATCAACCAAGGCTAAGCGGACTTCAGGTTTATCGCCGGCAGACTTGAGCCTAGGGTACGAAGTACATCCGGTTGGGCAACTTCTCGCAGTCCTCGGCATGACCGCCGGCCAGATCTGACCACTGATCGCCTATGTTCACTACTATGTGAAAACCCATCTGCTCAATTGCTTTTCGATGGGCGGTCTTGCTTACGGCCGCCCGGTTATGATCATCGTCGGCTCGCATGAAGAGCCCATCGTAACAAACGCCTTGGCTGAGCAGATTCTCAACGGTGGCCCGGCGGTATCTCTCCCTTCGCCCGGTTATAAGGAAGATGGCAAAGCCCTTTTGACGAGCCCAGGCCAGGAGATTAGCGGTCGGCTGAATAAGCGGTGCCCTGGCTTCCTCAACCCAGACGAAGAACTTTATCCAGTCGAGGGCGGCAAAGTGGCCTTTGAGCTCGCTGCGGTTATCCAGGAGTGTCTCGTCAATATCTGAGACGACAGCAACATTTTTTTTGCCGATGTAGCGGAGGGTGGCGTCTCTGGCTGAGTCGAGCGCCGCTTTGAGCTGCCGGTCATACTCTAAGCTATGGCTGAACCTGATCCCGGCTCTCAGGTTCGTATCCGGGTCGGCTTGACTGGGCGCCTCAATCTGGTTGCAAGGGCAGGCGCTTGCTGGCCAGGTAAGATAGCCGCACAATGCAGCTGCAAGGAGGTAACATAAATTCAGACTTGTTGAGCGACGTGCTGCCAGCCTACATCTCTTCATACCAGACCGGGCTATCCTCTGCCTCCTTCCTGGCTTCGCTGGCGACCTCGGCAGCCGGTGCCTGGTTTTTGCTGTCATCTGCAGCAGCCCGGTTTAGCCTGGCGAGCCTACTCATGTAGGCATGGGACATGGCTGCTGCCTCTCTGTCGGTCCAGTCCAGCCTGCGGAATCGGTCCAGAAGCTCGAAAATCGCTGTTGTCGACCGCGCCTGGCGAGTCTTTTCAATCCATTCTGCCAGGCAAGTGTAGCTCTGCCCTGTCACCGGTTTCCTCGCTCATCTGCCTCCGCTGAAAATGATAGCGTCTTTGCTGGCAGGCAGTGCTCGTCCACTTCCAACTGGGATCAGGTAAGTATTTCTGCCAGCACAGGTTATGAAGCAGTCCACCAATCAGGTTTTTGCCAGGATTTCAGGCGGTGTCGGGTCTTTGAGCGCTGGAGACGGTCACCCAACGGCAGTACCTGTATTGGCCGAATGCTTTCGGGATCTGCGGCAATCGTTATAAATTACTAACCATGATATCGTGCCCGGCGACGAGCCAAGGGCAGCGACCACAAGTCAAAAGCAGAGCGGCTCACAGCCATGAGGTGAGGGACCGGGCAATCACTGGAAGATCATCCCGGGCAGCGGTAACCAATCAGCCGCTCAGTCTTCGATGTTCTCATCCAGACTGAAGGAGGCAGGGCTGAAGGGAGCGTTGAAGCCTTCGACTATGCCGTTCTTGCCACCGTAATAGATACCGAGTGCGGTGCCGGCCACCATTGAGACTGGCAGTGTTACCAGGGAAGCGGCTGCGCAGGCGGGGCCGAGATCAGATCCGCCTACTTTGTCAGCGGCTGCTGTCGTCCAGCTTTTGTAAAGCTTGATAGTCTGCCGTGCTGCTGCTACCGGCATTCCCAGGACCATGCCGGCGCCGGCGCCACCCAGGCGAGTTACCACAAGCGATCCGTCCACCACTTTCTCCAGGGTGTCGTCATCGGCTAGACAGGGGGTAAATAGACCATACCCTAAACAGAGGGCAAGCGCTGCTGCCAGAGAATTTTTCACTTTTTCATCCTCCCGGTCGGGGTTACCTAACTCGTACCACGAACAATAATAGGTAAAACTGGTAGCCTGCCGTGCTCTGCCAGCGTTCAGGCTCTCTAGTCGTTTACGACGGTTCAGGGTTTACCCGAGCGGCTGATAAACTCCACCAACCAGGAGCTGGAGATAAGCCGGCCGTTCATCCTCGCCTGGCTCAGGCCGCCGGGCGCCGAGCTCCCCGGGCCTGGATTTACGGTATGCCCAGCGCTGAAAGAAGGTAATACGCCGCTGCCCCCAGTGCTGCTGCCACAGGTAGTGTGAGCAACCAGGCTGAGAAGATGAGCTTGAGCATCTGTGTGTTCAGGCGATAGTAGCCTCTCACTGATACCGTGGCTCCGGCGACCGCCGAGGTAAGGGTATGGGTGGTGCTGACCGGCCAGCCGGCAAGTGATGAGGACAGAATTATGGCGGCAGTGCTGAACTCGGCAGAAAAGCCCTGGGTATACATCAAATGGTCGCGGCTTATCTTTGTGCCCACTGTGCGGATAATGCGCCAGCCGCCAATCATTGTGCCCAGGCCAATTGCAGCTGCTGCCGTGATAATCACCCAGAGGGGAATCGTATCAAATGTAAAGCCGCCGGGGGCAAATTGCGTTGCCAGTATTATAGTGATTATGCCCATAGTCTTCTGTCCATCGTTGCTTCCGTGCGTGAAGCTCACCGCTGCCGACGAGAGTATTTGCAGCCAGCGCATCAGCTGAGGCTGGTTGCGCCTCGATGTGTCAGAGCCAGGAAAGCGCCTCTTAACCAGCGGGCTGACGATAGAGGCAATTAGCCAGCCACCGGCAAGACCCAAGAGTGGGGAGAGTGCAAGCGCCGCCAGCACCTCCCAGAGAAGCTGCCAGTGTATGCCAGAAAGCCCTTCGGCTGCGACCCCTGCCCCGAAGAGCGCTCCAATCAGGCAGTGTGAAGAGCTGACCGGGATGCCAAAGTACCAGGTGTAGATGTTCCAGGCTAGCCCGGCTGCGAGCACAGCTAGAATTACCGCCAGTGTTATGTGCTGCCGCGGGATGACCTGGGTGATCACCTGCGCGACGGCAGTGCCTACTATCAAGCAACCGAGGAAGTTAAGCACCCCGGACATTACAATGGCGATGCGCGGCTTGAGCGCCTTTGTATAGATAACGGTCGCTACGGCATTTGCGGTGTCATGGAAACCGTTTACGAAATCAAACGTGTAGGCAAGGGCGAGGGCAATAAGGGCGAGAATGGTCTGAAGCTGCATCTCAATCCGCTACAAACAGCAAAGGTCGACATATCGCCAGGCAGTTCGGCGCCAGCGGAGATTATCGTATAGGATCATGGTGAGCCTTACTTATAAGTGCTGAATCTCAAGGGGAGCATTATGCGGTAGTAACGAGATGGCAGACGGCGAGCTGGGTTTTTTCGCACTGTTTTTCTTTTTTGCCGTTCTCGTAGTTCTGGGGATTCTGGCTAATCAGGGATTCTTCGGACCTGTGTAAGGTTCTGTTTGCCCTTTCATCAAACTTTACGCAGGCGGCGCATTTTGGCAGGGAGGGTGGCAAAGCTGAGCCTGCGTGTGAAGATATATACCGGTCTTGAGGAGGCTTTGGAGGCGCTTGCTCATGAAGCTGAAAGGCTGGACATTCATAGCTGCCTTGCCCTGCCTGGTCTGCCTGACCTGGTTGAGCTCCTGCAGCTATATTGCCGGCTATCTCCCTGGTGGCGATCCGGAGCTGACGGCCAATACAGAGCTTGTGCTCATGGACTGGCACATAAGCGGGCTCTTAATCATCAACTCGCCGGTCGCCTGGATCAAGGTCTACAACCACAACGATGTGCCGATCAAAGATATCTACTTCCAATACAACACCTATGATGCTGCTGGACGCCCGCTGGATCAAGGCACCTATACGCTGGAGGAGGAGGTGCTGCCGCACACGCAAAAGTCCTTCGTAGAGCTCTATCTGGGGCTGGTGAACGTTTACACGGAACAAATGAGCATCAGGTTGCTGTCTGTCAAGCCTGCTTGAGGCGGTTTCAAAATTCAGGGCTGCCAGTTAAGCTGACCGACAGCCGGCCTGCTGTTTCAGCCTGTTGCGGCTCAAGATGCCCGCCAGGTGTAGCGTCTAAAACCGGTGCTCCTGCTGGGTATAAGCAGATCGTAAGACCACGTAAGCTATGACTGCATAAAGCGCAATCAAACAGAGAATGCAAAGAACCGGCATTTTTTCGATGATCTTGGCGACGGGCCTCATGACGAAGTCAATTACAAAGAGCCCGATGCCGGTGCCTGGCATGATTCATACCTCTTTACTGTCTTAGCAATAATAAGGCGACGTTGAGGAAGGTCAAGAGCAGATCCTCGCATATCGTGGGACTTTTACGCAGTACTTCCGCCTGCAGGGCTGTCCTTAAGGAGTCAATGTACGAGGTAGTCCAGAGAAGCGGGCTGCATTGGCAAAGGCATATCCTACCAAAGAGCAATAACGGACGTCCTTACGGGCTGATGAGCAGACAGTCGGAGTACGCTCTCTTTTAGCTGCCCGGTGTAAATTTTGTAAGCAGCTCAGGATTGACAAGCGCCAGGGCGGCTACCGAGAGTAGAAGCGAAAAGAGTATGGCCAACACCCAAATTAGTACTGCTGTCATGGTTGAATCCCCGAAGTGAACCTACCAGATTGCAATGCTGATTTAAGCGCGGCACAGTTTAAGGCGTGGTTAAGAGATATACATTGTGAACCTGCGTTGCGGATTAGAGATGACAAACATTTTGATACCACGCCCAGGGAGCGGTTGAATTTAAATATGCTGAAGATCCACATCTACAGCCAGCACGCCGGTTGGGTCGTTGCGCACTACCGTCACCGTGCCGCTCTCGTCCAGGCGTTCTTCATGGTCGCTGCCCACGGCAGGGGCAATCTCAACAGGAACCGCTTCTGCCGGAGTGCTCCTGTCGCTCCGGCTCTTGCCCTTTCTGCTCTGGACGGGCTTCTTGCTGCTGTTTCTCCATGATGCTTTGCCGGTTTGAGGCTTGCGCTTGCTTTGCGATGTCGCCTTAACTGGTGGTGAGGCGGCTGGTTTGACGGGGCTGGTTGCAGGCGGCGAGTAGGCAAGCAGAATCTTGGCCGGTATCAGGTCTTTGGCGCCGGTAGCTGCAGAGGCGATGAGTATTCTCTCAGTCGCTTGCCTGCCCAGATAGGCTCTGGCATCCAAAGGCGTGCGGGAGAGAAGCAGCGAAACCTTCTCTATGCCGGGATTATCGTCGAAGGTAAGGTAGCCGTCGGCTGGCAGTACATACGGGCGCCCGCGCACGATCTGGTTGTCCTCCCTGCGGGCGGGATCCGGGAAGAGAACCGACTGCTCTCCTCGGCTGCCGCTCTTAAGCACTATGTAGGCATAACCGTTTATATTGGGTTTGACATGAAACTTTATCCTGTCTCCGGATGTAAAAGACGTTTTATTGTTGACCCTTTTCACCTGACCGCTGCGGTGCAGCTCAATCCAGTATTGCACTCCTGTATTGATCTCCACTCCCGGGCGGTTCATCTGCTCGAAGAAAAGGCCCTTGGCACCTTCCGGCAGCTTTTCGCTGGCTGCGCTTGCCGAGTCGTTGAATACAGTGAGAATTAGAGCTGCTGCTAAAAGAGCATGTGTTTTCAGGCTCATTCTTAACCTCCTTGCTGATCTTTGCCAGTCTGTTTGCGCTCCTGGTGCCTTATCTCAAAGCTGGCGGCGTAGATCGGGCCGGGATGGTTCGGCTTGCCGGCTTGTGGAAAGATCTGCTCACCCAGCTCAGCGGCAGGCAGCTCTATGCCTGCCGGGGCATCGACTCTGGCGATAAGCCTTCTGGCCGCTAAGAAGGTGTCCTGTATGCGTTCTCGCTCCGCCAGCAGGGTGCTGGGTGTTTCGCTGGCCAGAAAGAGGAGCTTTTCAGCCCCCGGCGGGCCCGAGATGGTCAGCCCGTTGAGCGCCACAATTTTCTTGTGGCCACCTGGTTTCAGGATGGAATCCTTGGGAATGGTTAACACGGCACCGTTTATATAGCGTATGTCGTTGACGCTTGCGTCCGGCCACATTAGGTGAACGGCCTTTGAGGTTGTGTCTTGATGGAGAACGTAGATGAAGGCATCGCGGGCGAGCTCCATCTTGACGCGGATCATATCCCCATTATGAAATACATGCCCAGGATTGGCTGGAACCCACTCGGCTTCTGCGGGATCGGCCCGGTCCACTGACACGGACAGCCACGGCTTGCCGGCAGGAGAAGCCTTGGTGGGCGGCTCTATGATTTCATCAAAGAAGATCCAGAACGTCCCTGCCAGAGTAAGAAGGATTAGAAGGAGCGCTCCAGCTATGAGGGCTGCCGGACGCCTCATCGGGGCAATCTTTAAATCTTGAAGCAGCTTCTGTCCGCAGGATTTGCAGAAGCGGGCTGATTCCAGGCTTGAGACTCCGCAGCGCGGGCAGTCGACTCTGGCTACTTCCGTACAACCCTGGTACTTCACTTTAGACTCTTCATCCTCGCCTGTTCCTTCCTGCCTGCCGCACATAGCGGCAACAGCCTCCACCCAGATGAGCTGATGCATGTTGGGAATGGCAGTTGTAAGGGTAGGGTCCGGCGGCAGCCGACCGCACTCCAGCCCCACCACCCTGCCATCCTTGAAAATGGGGGAGCCGGCAGCCTCTGGAGGCAGGTCCAGGTTGTGCACCAGGTGCAAGGGGTCGGAGGGTCGTAGCCTGCCCAGCAGGTGTCCGCTTTTTGCTGTACAACAGTCCGAGAGCGGGTTGACGCTCAGGCTGGTAATTGGATCGCCGGGATTGAGCGGTATCTCTGGAGCCAGGGTAAGCGGGGCTACCTTGGCAGCGACGCTTGCCGGCGATACCTGGGCTTCTCGGGCTTGCCCCGAGCGCACCAGCTCGATGATCGTGCGGAAGACCTGGTAGTCATCTGCTTTGACGAGCTTCCACAGCCTTCCGGCCGGCACCTGTCCATCCAGGAACGGCCAGAGATTCCTGGCTGTCTGCCTGACCTCTTCAGGCAAGGCAGACTCGTTAAGCGGAGATGGTGAACGGCAGAAGGTTGCTTGATCTCCCCCCAGGGACAGGAGCAGGTTGGGGATTTCGTCCAGGCGTCTGTGAGCCTCGATCATGAGCGCATCCGGTGATGTTGTCGCAGGCGGGTGAGTGGTTGTTACCTCGCGGGCAGAGCGGAAGTAAAAACTGCCCTTCAAGCGCTGGCTGACCATCTGCAAGCAAGCTTCCTCGCCCGCCAGGTTGCCGAAACCAGCCTGCAATATCTTCCCGTCCTGGCAGGAGATGGTTCCCAGCGGTCGGTTTCTCTGGTCCAGGAGGGTCAGGCAGCCGCGTTTGCGTGCGTTGTTGATGGTTTGCAAAACCAGAGCCAGATCAAGCTCAGCCAGGCTGCCGCTCAGTCCCTTCTCTCCGGCAGGAGCCGGGCGGGAGAAGTGCTTGTTAATCGTCGCGCTGCGCTCTTCGGAGAGCTCCTCTATCTGGCTGGAGACAGACAGAAGGGCAAGGTTGTGCTCGATAAGCGGCAGAGCGGACACCGGCTCAACCAGAGCCTTGCGTGCCAGGTGGATGGCGCTTGTGATGTCAAAGAGCTGATGG
>CAYPBX010000062.1:0-1210 GCA_964409075.1 uncultured Candidatus Obscuribacterales bacterium | reverse complement strand
AGAAAGTCCTGGTGTAATACCAGCAGGTGGGCGCAGGTCACAAGACGGCTGCGGTCCACGATCCAGGCGCTGCCCAGGATCTCACCGCCTGAAACGGACCTGTCGACAATGAGCCCGACAGAGCCGGCATGAGCCTTCAATTGAGCTGTAGTACCACCTGTCATGTCAAGATACCCGGCTTGCAGCCATCAAAACATACTATAGTCGTTGTGCATCACTTCTCTTGCGTGAGGTTCACGGTGCGCACTCCGGCTATCTCGCCACCGTTGACGGTCCATATGAGTGAGCTCAGGGGGCTGGCTGACTGCTCCCTGGTATGTCGGCCAAGAAACCAGAGCTCACAGAGAGCGTCATCGGTGAGATCTCTGGATATGAACATCTTGTCGCGGGCGGGAATGCTGACGAGCATGCCTGCCGGGGCTTCCAGATTGTCCTGGAGAGCTTTGAGGATATCGGCCACATTTATCAGAGAGGCGACGTACTCCGAAAGCGATGCGTCCCGCAGCCCGATGAGATGGAATCCTGTCCTCAGGTTCTCCACATTATAAATCTTGCTCGTCAGTCCTGACTCGACTGCTTTGCGGGCTAGATTCTGAATGGCGATGTTAGCTATCTGTCCTTCCTGGGGGAAGCAGGTAAGTATGTCGCCTTTATGTAATTCGGTGAGTGAGTCGTCCGTCTCGAGCATGAATTGCACGACCAGCCTCTCTGCTGGCCTGGCGATCATCTCCTGGTAGAGTACGGGCCCCTTCTTGAGCCGCAAAACGATCTCTTTGCCGTCAACGATTACTTTGTCGCCGTCCTGAGGGATTGGCTCTGCAAGCGTATCTTTCATTATGGGAACGGTTTTCTCGAAAATCTCCCTGGCGCTGAAACGCGGCTCTTGGACAGTCCAGCCAATCTCTCTCACATAGGGCGCAAAGAGGCTGCTGAGCCTTGTCGGGTCCTGGCGATATTCGTCGTAAACTGCCTTCAGCGGGATGGCAAGGACCGGCTCGCTTTCGCCATAGTGTAGCTCGACAACAAGCGCCTCCGGTATGCGCGTCTCGATGCCCATAGGAATGATCTGGTCTGCCAGCTGTTGCGTAAACTCCTGTTCGTTCAGTAGATCTGACATATGTTCACAACAGCGCATTCCCGGTGAAGATCGTCAACTGTGATAGATGCAACCATATGTAGTGCAGATAACGGTTTGGTGCTTCTATTGAAG
>CAYPBX010000061.1:4907-9438 GCA_964409075.1 uncultured Candidatus Obscuribacterales bacterium | reverse complement strand
GTTAACAACTCGCTTTTCACAGAATTAGACATTGCAAGCCAGGGTGCCACAATTGAAGAGGCAATTGCTAATCTCAAAGAAGCTGTAGAGGGATTCTTCGAAGCTGCTAGTCCTGAAGAATATGAGGACCGGCAAAGACGCAAGCGAGAATCATCTCATCGACTCTCGCAGTATACACAGAGGTACGGGGGGACTGCCTGCCTGACTCCGGATCATCCGAAGACAAGTCAGCAGAGCACACGGTGAGTCTGCCTGTGCCCCAGTCAGCATCAACGACTTCAAGGGACCGGGGGTCTCCGTTGAGGCCACTGCCGACAGCCTTACCATAGGCTTCTTTGCTGCACCATATGCGCGTAACCTTCTCCTCTCGCGCTATCTGAGCATGAGATGCGGCAACATTTGCCTCGAGGAGCTGCATCTCCCGGCCGCCAAGAGCCATGTCCTCGAACTCCGAAGGACGCGATTCGATCCGCTCCATATCTATGCCTACTGTACCACCACTGTCGGGCAAACCTGCCAGAGCAACGGCAAGCCCATTCTTATGAGCGATGGACACCGCTAGGGAAGAACCAAGAAGTGCTTCCCACGGCCCACCAGCAAACGGTCTGCCTCTTGAATCCGTTGCCACCTCAATGTTTGCCGGCCTGAGATTCATGCCGTGGCTCTGCCTGAGTAAGAGCCGCACAGCGTCCTTGGCTGCAATACGCCCCGCCAGCCACTCAAGGCGCCGCGCTGGAGATTTGATGGACCGTCTGTAATATCTTCTCTCACTAGCTGTCAGGACATAATCCGCAAGCCAGTCGGCAAGCGTTGTATCAGCCAGAATTGGTAAAAACTCAAACCTCGTCAGGAGGCAGTGACGCGGAGCATAAAGCATCGCCTCGGCCTGGACAAACTGGTCGCTCAAAACAATTGACAAAGGGTCCCGTACAAATTCGGCAAGAGAGTGAGTCAGGCCAATTCTTCTGCTCCTTATGCCTGTGATCCGCAAGGCGAGGCGAGTCTCTTCATCGCAGACCTCGACAGCTGCAAGCGTCATCTCGTCTGTTATCGATCGCATCTTCGCCTGAGCAATAACTTCAGCAGGCAACACATTGAGATCCCGAAAAAGCTCAATTGATTCGATATAAAACGGTAGCAAGGCCGTGACAGCCATCCCATGCTCGAAGAGATGGTAAAGAACGAGCTGGCTGGCGTTATCCAGCAAAAGCGGATGCATAATCATTGATCCCTGCCTGGCAGATAGAACATTCCCTGCGAACCAGCCTTCCGGGGAGCCTGTGCGGATGACTCCGACCGTACCTTCCCTGCCTGTCAGTTTTAGTTCAGTTACTGCTTGCATACGGGCCCCGTGGAACATGGTGTCAGGGCCATAGAGAGACTCGCCGGTTATGCGAGCAGCACGCCCCTCCGACGGCTGGATGAGTTCGAACACGGGTACGTTCGGATACTCGGATGAGAACTCAATATCACAAGCAGCCAAAAGATACTCGTCCTTTACCTTGTTGCTAGGCAGAGACGGATCTGCATCATCGAGGAAGACCTTGATGGTGTAGGGATCTTCCTTAACAGGAGTGGCAGTGACGCGAACGCTATACTTGTCATAGCCAACACGAAGCCGCCTGAAGGCGCGGACGTTCCGCAGATAGACAGGCTTCAACCCCGCACCGTTACCAGGAAGAGCAAGAGAGGCCGCCTCAGCCATGAGCTCAAGTGTCACCATAAGCGGCACTAGAAAAACGCGTTCGCTCTTCCCATCAACAGTGGCGACGGCGCCACCGATCGCATGATCCAAAAGATATAGATCGACGGCAGGATCAAATGTACGGATAACCATCACCTGCCCGGCTTGTGCACCAGATCTCTTAACTGAAGTACCGAGCAAAAACGGTAGCCCAATCTCTCTCGTCAGCAGAACATCCTCTTCAACATGGTTTACAAGCTGAGAATGAGCTGTGCTAGCCTCTCCTTGCATCGACAATTCAACTGGAGCTCTGAGTGGAAATGATCCAGGTGGACCGAGGTCTGACGTCGCGCCTGAGTACCGTGGATCAGATAACGTCGTGCTCGATTCCGTGACCCCGTCATTCACACTTCCCAGATAGCTCGTCATCAGTTTCTCCTGCAGCTGCAGCAACCGGCTATGAAAATGTTTCGTATTTGACAGAAAAGCTAAAATCACACGGGGATCTGCCGATGAATTACTACTTTCGGTCTGCATCATTTCAGCCCTGCCCTGGCTGGCAGTTATCTCGTAAGATTGAGAATCGTGGTGCCGGCTGCTAATAGTGACAGATCCAATCTGTGCTGCAACCGGCGCCTCAATATTCGCTACGATGGATTGAGTCTCTCCAGGCGTATGCAAAGCGCCCCTACTGGACAACAAATCCACAATCTGTGGGCGTCGGCGCCTGTACAGGTAACCCAGATCGAGAGCGTCCTGATGACAGGCCATCAGCGCTGTCAGATGATGTAGCTGGCTGATCGCTGAACGGCTACTGAAATTAGAAGCACAAGCAACATGAGTCCTGTCTCGGAGAATCTCCTTCACCAGGTTGGTCAACCCTCCACCGGGTCCCACCTCGATAAAGACACGCACGCCATCAGCGTACATGGACTCGATCGTATTCTTCAGCCTCACAGGACGTTTGAAAAGATCGGTCACCAGGCGACGAATCTGAGAGACGTCGGTGGGATAGGGAGCAGCCAGAGAGCAAGACCATGATCTCGTCTTGGGAATCGAAAGAGGATAAGCATCCAGCTCCTTACGATCCAGTCGAAGCGCATTCTCCACAAGCGGCGTATGGTATGGAATGGCCAGCGGCAGAGATTGAAATTCAATGTTCTTCGATCTCAATGTACTCTGTATGCTCTCCATCGCTTCCTTCGACCCTGACAGGATACACTGCCGCGGTCCGAGTTCAGCACTCAGGTAGACAGGGACTTCGGTCTCGGCAAGCAAAGGCTCAATTGCGTCGTAGCAAGAAAACACGGTGATGGAGCGAAGATCAAGCGCCGCATCCTCAGGAATGGCACTGGCCACCTCGGAGCTCAGCCTGTAAAAAAGTTCTGCGACTGTGACAATGTCCACTGATCCATTTGTGGCCAGCGCAGCAAACTCTCCTGTGCTGCATCCCATGATGGTATCGTGATTGATGCCAAGATTCTTCAGCACAGTGAAGAGCGCCCATTCTGCCATCAAAACAGTCACTACGGCAGAAGAGGAATGCGCCAACGCAGTGGCACCGTCGCTGGCCTTGTTCGTGAGAGGAAATACCTGCCGGCAGGGTAGCTCACTTTCACCGGCAGCGATGGCCAGGCGGTCCACGAAGTCAAACACCTCCCTGACCTCAGGAAAGTGCATACACAACTCCGCCAGCATACCAGGATAGGCCGCTCCCAGCCCAGGGAAGAGAAGAGCCGTCTTTCCAGTCAGCTTTGGCCCCACACGCAGATAGATACCCGGATGTGTCGTACCAGCGTAGTCCAGCCGGTGGCAGTCCCCGGGGTTCAGCAACTGGGACAGTACATCCAGCTTGTTGGCTAGATCACTCATAGAGCAGGCGACTACGCTCGCCACACAGCCAGCACCTGATGCCAACGAGATCTGTCTTGAAACTTGTTCTATGGACTGTCCAGACAAGAGCGATGACATATTAAGCTTAGAAGCGGATCGGGAGCCACATCCTGTCCCACCAGATGCACCATTACCACTGGCAACCACGGTGCCGGATTCTTCATCAATCAACCACGGCGGAGACATGTTGAACGTATAACAAAAATCTGTAAGGCCCCACTGCGCACCAACATTCTGAGTCTCGCGCACTACCTGCCGCACCAAATCAACTCGCTGGGCAAGCTTTCCAAGACTATCGGCCCGAATGACTAGAATATCCGTCTCCCATTCACGCAAGACGTCCTTGCAAGTACCCTCGTCAAAATCAGTCAACTCGACGAGTTTGAGAGCTCCCGCGCCCTCATCTCTATCAGCCCAACGAAGAGATGAAGTTCTTGGCTGTCCCTGACGCATAAACCGGTTCATGTAAACCGCTTCAATCCCTGGCGAGACAATCCTGCCTGTGAGCTTCTCGTTAATCCAGGGATGAATCCAGGGTCGAGGGTGCAAGACGACACAGTCGGATAGTCCCGACAAAGGCCTGGCAAACGGGCTCTGACCTACACATGCTCCAGGCGGTAGCACTTTCTGATGCAGTGCCAACGCTG
Source organism: uncultured Candidatus Obscuribacterales bacterium (assembly GCA_964409075.1). Taxonomy (GTDB): domain Bacteria; phylum Cyanobacteriota; class Vampirovibrionia; order Obscuribacterales; family Obscuribacteraceae; genus CAYPBX01. Next base: position 5,214 of record CAYPBX010000061.1, on the reverse strand, counting down.
CCTCAACCATTGCGGACAGCCCTGAATCTTCAGTCAGGAGATGCAGCACCGGCATCTCCTGACTCTCTTCCCCGAAATAGTCGAACATGTCAACAGAACTCATAGAAGGAGACGACGAAGCGTCCTCAAGCCCACTTACACTTACGCAGCCGAGCGGGGTAGGCGCGGAGCGCACGACGGAGGAAGTGCGCGGAGCGCTCCCTGAATCCACGCCCAGACAGCGAGGCGAAAGATTCCGGCCCAGGAATCTGGAGCCGAGCGGGGTAGGCGCGGAGCGCACGACGGAGGAAGTGCGCGGAGCGCTCCC
>CAYPBX010000061.1:3144-4807 GCA_964409075.1 uncultured Candidatus Obscuribacterales bacterium | reverse complement strand
TGGAGCCGAGCGGGGTAGGCGCGGAGCGCACGACGGAGGAAGTGCGCGGAGCGCTTACTAATAATGCATAACCATGCTGCCTCGCATACGTAGAACCAGCCGGCTCCAGAACAACGGCTTCTCCCCCGGTGCTGTTTGAGCAGCAAACTATCACCATATCAAGACCAGGCGAGCCGCAAAGTTCCAGGGCATCATGCACCAGCTGAGCTGTCGTGCTCGAGGAAACCTCGACGCGCACCGACATGCCGAAAGAGCTCAAAATCTCTGGCACAGCATTTGCAAATGCGTTCCCAGTTGTGATCTCATTGGCTCGAGCCAGAACCAGAACGCCCACATTCTCCTGACCCCTGCCAGCAAATCCTGCATCTAGCACAGCCGAACTGATGAGCTGCAGCAAATCCGGGCTCAGGTGAACCTGCTTCCGGCTGCCGAAAAGAACATTTCGCCAGTATTCCTCCAGGTCCCTGCAGCCATCGCGCGCGCAGGCCAGGCCCGTTATTACAGCCGCAACAGACCCTGTCCCGGCAATCTCATTCCCATAAGATTCTGTCATGAAAGGACCTTGACCTTCTCGGGTTGGCTGCCGAAACGATTGAAGCTTCTGCTGCCCACGCCTGACAGTCCCGAGACAATGAATACCGGGACCCCCTCCACATCAGAGACTAAAAGATCGCAGTGCAAATCGCCCGTGTGGCTGGTAGCCGGGATATTGATCCTCCCCTTGAGCCTCTTGCCCGTAATTGGGCGCAGTCTCACTAGGCTCTTGAAGCCGGTGGGGAGAACTGTGATATCCATGTATTGTCTGGCCCAGACACCAGCCAGCTGCATGGCACTATCCAAAAGGATAGGGTCGATGATCCAGCGATCTCCGTTTCCTCTCGCCAGGCAGTCTCTCACCTGTGACGTCAGGATATAAGCAGAAATGCCGTTCTCGCCCATTTCGGTTATCTCGGATATGCCCTGAAAGATAGGTCCGTGAAACAAGAACTGCCCGTAAATCTCTTCTTTGAGAGGTAGTGATTGTCCTTGACCCTCAATCTCGGGAAAACAATCCACGACTGCGTCGTCAGTAGGCAAGCGGCCATTTTTCAGCGATGAGAGCTCCAGCTCCGCCTTGAAGTGCGTTCTGCCGTTAGCACCACCTGTAGTGACTCGCGCGTCGAGGACAATTGAATCATCCGTCTGCCCGAGCCATCGGATTACGGTCGTCACAGCTTTCTTACCGCCATCGATCACAATTCCCTGGGGGATGTCCAGGTTCCTGACGGCTGCAACATCGTAACTCGGGTACACCGATACCGCCGCTTCTGCCATCAGCTCCACTGCCATCGCCATCGGCATCACCGGTATGCCATCAAACTTATGATCTTTCAGGTAGAGATCCTGCTCTGTAGACAACTCAACAGTGAAAGCAACAGTATCCTGTCTCGGGTAGACGATCTCCGCCCCAGCCAGCCGGAGCACAGGCTCGATCCTGCGGGCGACGTCTGCCGGATTTACCGGAATGTGGCGATCATGGTCAGCTTGTCCCTTGGATTCGGATCCTTGACTGGAGCCGAGAGCGCCGACCAGAAGCACCTCTGAATTCTCCTTGCCACCGGCAAGAAGCTCGCTCACAAAGGCTCGCCTGCCAACATCCGGCGGAATCATTGCCCAGCCGTAA
>CAYPBX010000061.1:0-3134 GCA_964409075.1 uncultured Candidatus Obscuribacterales bacterium | reverse complement strand
CGCGCTGGAGCATCCGCTGGAGTGCGCGGAAGTCCACGAAGGTCTCCTCCAGCTCCGGCTGAGCCATCCCTCCTCTCCAGGGACCCCAGAGGATGGAGGCGATGCGGGCAGACCGGCAGGCATTGAAGCGCAGCGCCAGCCTGTTGAGCACCTCATTTGCAGCTACGTAGTCGATCTGCCCGGCATTACCGGTCCGACCCACTACAGAAGAGAACAGGAACAGGAATTTGAGCGAGCCGAAAGGCAGACAGTTAAAAAGAGTGAGTGCCCCGTTGACCTTAGTATGAAAAACGCGCTCGAAGGACTCCTGGCTCTTGTCTTTGAGCAGACTGTCCTCGATGACGCCTGCTCCAGAAATAACACCATCAATGCTACCGTGCAGCTCGCATATCTGATTGATTATTGCGCCAAACTGTGCCGGATCCCGCACATCCACCGACATGTAATGAACAGTGGAGCCTGCTTTGCGCATACGCTCCAAATTAGTCCGAATCTCCCGATCGCGAATTATCTTCTGATAAATGGGCTCTACGGCAGCGACGCCGGCTAATCTGCCTTCCTTCTTCAATTGCTCGATGATGGCAGCTTTCAATGCCCGGGTATCCACCACCCCGGCAAAGGCTGAATCCTCCTCCTCGGACGGGCGCGGCGTTCTGCCCAAAATAACCAGCACAGGCCGGAAGCGCTCAGCAAGCTCGACGGCAACCTCAGCCGTAATCCCGCGAGCACCGCCTGTAATCAGCACCACCGACTCCGGACCAAGAACCGGATGCTGTTGCCCAGTGTCAGCAGAGATTTCAGCGTCGCACACGGCAAGACCGAATCTGCCTATCTTCGTGTAGCCCACCTCGGTGCGATTCACCTTGTATTCAGGCTCTAACTCGACTGCAGCATTCAGCTCTGAGATCAGGATATCCACAACCTCAGCGACACCTAGATCGCCAGCCAGATCGACTGCCCTGGCAAACGCTCCTTCCCACTCTCTGGCCAGCGTCTTAACAATGCCGACGACACCAGCTTCGGTAGCGCTCCAGCCATCGTTGCCTTGCGCATGTCCAGGCTGCTCTCCGCCGACAGGCAAGCCGAAGCCACCACCCTGCCTGGTTGCAGCCAGGACTCTCACAGTGCTTTCCCGTCCGTCTCTGCCTCCTCTGCGCATCTGTCTGTCCAGATAGCGAGCCAACAGGAAGAGTGACTTGACATCAGTGCTGAAATCGGCAGCAGTCGCATTGAGACTGGCTGAGCGTACAGACTGCTGCAAGCTCAGGAGGTGAACAACCGCATCGATCTCGGCTCCTTCACTGTTCAGGAGATCCATCATGCCGAAGACTGTCTCCTCGCAAGCCAGGTCCGCAATGTAGGTGAGCGTATCTGCGCTGTCTGTCCTGGCGGGATCTGCTCCCTGGCGGTGGCGCAACAAAGTGACTTTATAGCCACTGTCCACCAGCCTGGTTGCCATAGTAGAGGCCACCCCACCTTCATCATCGACAATTAGAATGTTGGAACCTGTAGGTAACGGATGCGGCGCAGGCGCCTCCAGGGCAACTGTACGAGCCGCCACTCTTCTAACATGCACCGGCGCGCCTGCATGCTGATTTACCTCCGCCGGTGGTGCATGCACCGGTTCTGGTGCACGGCTGCCTGCTTCCTCACCTGCCTGCCGGCTGCCTTCTTGCTTGTCGTTGAACTCCAAGCGTATCCAATCGATGACACCGGAAAGTGTCTTGATGCCGGCAAGCTTCTCCATACTGGCCTCGATATCGGCCTGCCTGCTTTCTGGTATCAGCTTTCGGAAACTACTCAAGATCTCGATCCTCTTTATTGAATCGATACCTAGATCGGCCTCCATGTCAAGAGCAGGGTCCAACATCTCAGGCGGATAGCCGGTACGATCGGCTACGATGGTCAGCAGGCGCTCAATGAGCTTATCGGCTGCCAGAGGTTGGGCATTGTTAATGGATCCTCGCGACACATGCTCGCTACCAGCGGCCTGCAAGCCAGGCGAGCTGGCACTCTCAGGCTCCTTCGCCACATTGCCATTTCCGGCGAACGCCGGAGCTACTTGATGATCCTCAAGAGCTGATACGGTAAGCTCGGCGCCTCCTCCCTTGAGAGTGGGGGCGGAAAGCTGATCTGAGACCTTCTGGGCAGCGTAAGCGCTCTGTCCCGCACCCGGTGCCCCCAGGTAAGCCAGCATTACATGCTCCTGTACCGCCAGGAAGTTGTTGGTCATATCAGTAAGGGAGCGCTGGAATTCGAGCATGACCTGATCGCGACTGCTAATCCCAGACACCGGCCCGGAGCTGATTCCTATCCGTTCACGACCCAACCCGCGGTCACCTGCCGCTAAGCTCGGCTCAGGCTCTATAATTGGCGATGACCTTTCGGCAGCGCCATTACCACGAAGGCTACCGGGAGAGACGGGCCGTTCGGAAATAGACGATGAGACCGGTGCGAGCAAAGCAGCGTTCTTCTGCCGAGAAGAGACCGTACTGTCTGTCATCGCACCACATGGAGTGACGCCGGCGCTGTTTACGAAAAAGGTCAGGGGCGATCGCTTCTCGGCACTTTCTGAAGAATCATCCTTCATGAGTCGCTGTGCAGCTTCCAAATTGTTCAAACTGTCGAATCGACCCCGGTACAGACGACTCAGATCCACGCTCACACCTGCCGACAGCAGCCGTGCCAGCGTATGCAAGAGCTGCAGCACGCCACCACGTCCAGCCCGGTCGATCGCCAGGCTCAAGCGCTCCCTGCCCTCCAAAATTAGATCGGTAAGATTGCTCAGAACCGAACCCGGGCCCACCTCGATGAAGATCCTCGCACCAGCATCGTGCATCGCCTCGATCTGCTTGCAAAATTGCACAGGCTGCACGAGATGCTGAAGGAGCTGCGTGCGAATCTCATTCGGTTCAGCCGGATAGAGGCCGGCTGTGGTGTTTGAGTAAACAGACACCGATGGCGCAGCAATTTCAAGCTCAACCAACGACTCACTCAGCTCGTCGACTGCTGGCTCCATGTAAGGAGAATGGAAAGCTGCTGAAACAGGGATGATCTTAGCGGTCAGCCCTCGCTCTGCCAGCACCGCAATTGCTTTGTCGATCTCCTCCCGGGAGCCTGCCAGCACACACTGA
>CAYPBX010000060.1:2627-9567 GCA_964409075.1 uncultured Candidatus Obscuribacterales bacterium | reverse complement strand
ATCGTTGACAGTCAGTCCAGGATCGACCAGCCGCACCTTGTGCACCGTCTCCACCGCCGGAATCAGATTGACAGCTAGATTCAGATTCATAGCGGCAGCCAGCTTGATTGCTGAGGCTCTCAATGCCACCGATTGCCCAAGCAGATTCTGCTCGTCAGAGGCCAGCTGAGTCTCCGACTGGAGCACATTGAAGCGGGTACCGGTACCGGCACGCTCGAGCTGCTGGTTTAGCTCAACTTGAGCCCGGGAGACATCGACTGCCGTCACCTGAATCTGAAGCAAAGCTTGATTGCGCATCACCTCGTAATAGCCGCGGCTTACAGCAAGCATGGTATTGAGCCTGGTAGCACTCACGTTCTCCTTTTCGGCCAGCCACGTGTGTAGAGCCGCAAGCAGACTAAAGACCCTGCCGGCGCGAAAGCCCACCAGATCAAAGCCAGCCTCCGTCGTTACGTTAGGAGTATGGAATGATGTCGGTATGACACCACCTATGAGCCGCGCACCAGCCAAGATCTCCTGGCGATAATTCATGATTACAGTTGGCAGATACTGGGAGGCTGCCTCGACAGTCAACCACTTTTGTGATCTCTCCTGGGCACGACTTATGCGGATCGGCAAATTATTTGTAAGCGCATAAGCCAGTACCTCCTTAAGACTCACCGGTCTGGTAAAGGTGGCCTCAAGCCTGATGGGCGGCAGCTTCTCGGCTATCGGAAGCAGCTTGCTTGCCGGCGGCAGCTCAAGCGGCATGACCTCCTCTTTCGCATCGGGAACAGTCGCTGCTGGATCGTCGAGCGAAAGCGGAATACCCTGGGCGCCATCGGCCCGGGCCCTAGCAGTCCAGGGGAACAAAGCAAGAGCAAACAGCGTGACAGCCACACTCAGGGCACCCCTGCGAATCTTCCTCGGCAAGAAGCGCCGGGAGTTGGTTGGCCGCAGGCTGGAAGGAAACATAATAGACTGGCTGTCTAACTCACCAGAGCACCGCTTCACTATGCCGGCCTCTACTTGATCAAGCGCTGTACGGCCTTGAACTCCTCGGTGCCGGAGAGGCAAAGCATCTCGAAAAGCGCCATCTCAAGGCAGCTTGGCACAGCTCCTGAGCCAACCATTTTACTCACCCCCAGATCTTTGTTCCGGTTTGAGCGGCTTGATATTGCATCGGTAATCAGATGCACTGCATAACCCCCTTCGATCAGATCGTGAACGGTCTGGTTGACACACACATGCGCCTCAATACCGCAGACAAGAATGTGCTTGCGTCCGCTGGCTTCCAGATCCTTGGCGAAGCTCTCGGCACCCATACAGCTAAAGGCAGTCTTCTCAAAATATCGGTGATCGCCAATACAAGCCAGGATCTCCGCCATTGTCCTGCCGAGCCCCTGCGGATACTGCTCGGTTAGAAAGACAGGCAACTTTAGAATCTTGCTTGCCTCCAGCAGAATCGAGATGCTACGCGTCAGCTGCGCTGCATCAGGCAGGTACCGACGGAAGCTCTCCTGCACGTCAATGACCAGAAGAGCTGCCTCATTCTTTTTAACCAACCGGCGCTCGGGCATGGAAAGTCCCCTGGTAAGCCATAATTTACGAAACCACCAGAATACTCGGGCCGGCGGGTAGCTTAGATGATGACGGCCTAATAAACTAGCGCTGAAGATCGGTGAATGCTGACCGCACGATTGCCCAACATGCTCGGCAGAATAATACAATAACACGCTACCGTGAAGGAGAGTTAAGCTAAGGCTGCTTTTGCACCGTCAGGATGCACTATGGTATAAGGGCAGTTAAACTCTCGGGGCGTTAGCGCAGTTGGTAGCGCGCTTCAATGGCATTGAAGAGGTCACGAGTTCGAATCTCGTACGCTCCACCAGTATTCATCAGGGTTTCGGGACTTAGCCCTTAGACAACAAACCTGCCAGGGTGCAAATAGGGTGCAGGCTCTTCTGGACTCAGGTCTCCGGCGGGATTTCGGCAGATGCACCCCTTTGGCTTGCCCCAGGACGAGCGAAACGACCCGGCGGGGTATTTTGTTGCCTGTCCGGACAGTGAAACCAGGCTGAATGTCGGCGTTGTGCCCGGCCGATCCCCCACGGTCCCCCTTCATCGGATGTCTCCCGCGACGCAGCCTGACTCTTCTCCCTTGCCTCCAGCACTGCTTCGCCCGGTCCTGCAGGGAGCATTAAAGTCAGTAGCCCGCAGCCGTAAGGTCCAGCCCTTCCGGGGCATGCGCAAGGCGCTTCACACCTGTGTCCAGCTGTCCTTTCGCTGAGAGGCGAAACCAGCGGTATCCCGGCGGTCTGGTGTCAACACCAAACTTCAAGCAGGATTTGAACTGAATACAGGTTGACGGCGCAGCCAGGAGCCGTACAGCGCCCTGGCTGGATTCGAACTCCTGGTGTATGTGCCCCCAGACAACCGCACGCACTACCTGGAACCGGTCCAGCACGGCAAACAGATCCTCTGGGTTGGTGAGGGCAATCTCGTCCATCCAGGGAACTCCTATGCTCACCGGGCTGTGATGAAGACAGACGATCGCATTCAGGTCCGGACGGCCGGCCAGGCACCGCTCAAGATAGCTCAGCTCGTCGGGCGGCAGACGACCTTCCACGCGCCCTTCGACTCTGGAGTTGAGAAGGACGATCTGCCAGTCTCCTGCCACCACGCTCCTGTCTGCCGAAAATGCTGCCGGCGCCCTGGTCAAAATCGGGTCCATCACCTCGGGCAGATCATGATTGCCAGGCAGGTAGTAAATAGGGCACTGGAATACACAGAACAGCTCCTTGAGCTTTCGATACGATCCAGCCGTCTCGTCCTGGCTCAGGTCCCCGGTCAGAATAATCAGATCTGGTTGATGCCAGTAGGATCGCGCGGCTCCAATCACGCTCTTAAGGCTGGCAGCAGTATCAACCCCGACCAACCGGGATCCTGGATCGGCAAACAGGTGACAATCGGTGAACTGCAGGACTCTTAATGACCGGCCCGGCCGGCCGGCCTGTGCCTTGTCCGGACAGCTCTCCGGTCTCGCCATGCTAGTGTGCTGTCTTGGCAATGCGTGGCCTTAAGATTGCAGGAGCGATGCCATGCATCGCCCGGGTCGAGCATGGTCCTTAGCTTGTATGTAGCACGGAATTTTTGATACAGAACACCAGCGGCAACGCTCTCGTTACAATGGAGGCGACTATTACTTGTACCACGGTCATTCGTCCAGGAGCTGCCAGATTCCATGAGCACACCTAAGATGATGACAGCTGCACTGGTGGCTCTGGGCCTCATACTCATTGCCGGCCAATTCCTGCTCAACTTCGGCAGTTATGTCAAGTCGGCTTTTCAGAGTGTATCCTATCCTCAAAGCTTCAGCAGCCCGGCATATGAGAGGCTTCTCAAACAAGCTGTTCGTGACGTCCGCGTCGATTACAGGCTTATCAAGCGCTCCGGCGATCTGGCAACGGCCCTGGATGAGATCGCGCGCATAAGCCCGGAGCGTATAGAATCGCTGCCGGAGCAGGTCTCCTTCTGGATCAATGTCTACAATCTGCTTATGCTCAAAGAGATAAGCGATGCTTACCCCATCCCTGATGTCAGGAAACTTGCCAACCCGAAAGTTTATGTCGTCGGCGGCAAGGCTTACTCTTTGAGCCAGGTGGAGGTAAAGGAGCTCCGCCCGCTCATAAGCCGGTATGACCCGCGCGCCATTTTCCTGAAATGCGGGGGATCGCTGGGAGATCCGCCGCTTGCCGGCCAGCCGGTTAGCGGCGGATCTCTGGAGAGGCAGATGGGTGTGGCTGCCTATAAGTTCATTCACAACAGGCATAACGTCTACTTCGATCAAACTGTGGATATCTTCTTCCTGTCCAGGTTCTTTGAGTGGCATCAGGACGTTATCGAGACACACTTCGACAGCCCTTTCGAGTTTGTCAACCATTATCTAGAGCCGGGCGAGCAGGTGGATCTGGAAAACATCCGCATACAAAAGCGTTACTTCGATACCTTCAACTGGGCTCTCAACGACTATGGCGGCGGTAGGGAGGCAGATGAAACCCGGTAGACTGAGCCAGATTGCCTGCGGGCTGGGCATTGTCGCCTCCCTGGCCGCCACAGGCGGGCTGACAGCAGCCTGCCAGTCGGAGAGCATCGACCCGGGCAAGCAGGCGATCAGGGTCTTCTACCCGCATCCGAAAAGCCGGATCCAGGCCCAATCAACCTTTCTCATCGGCAGCTGCCCGCCAGGAGCAAGTTTGACGGTCAACAGTCGCCCGGTCCGCGTCAACCAAGCTGGCTACTTTGCCCATGTCGTGCCCCTCTCCCCGGGGAAGAACAGCTTCAAGCTGGAGAGCGACCGGGGTGATAGGCTCGCCGTTCTCCTGGAGCGCACCGGTCCGCCGCCGCCAATTACAGGCACCCCACCCGTTGTCGATCGAGAATCAGTCGAGCCTAGCGAGGATCTGGGTGTGACTTTCGGCGATATCATCGAGCTTTCGATCAGGGGCACACCAGGCTCCAGCGTTGAGGTCGCTCTGGGCAGGAGGAGGATTCCGCTTACCAGCGCCTCGCACAAGGCCGCTGCCTTTTGCCAGGCTGATCTGAAAGTAGATTACGGCCTGTCCAGACCTGAAAACAGGGGCAATCCGGCAGAGATTTATTGCGGTTCTTATCGAGTCCGTAAGGAGGACAGCTGGAAGAATGTCAGGCCGGTCTTCACATTGACCAGCAACTCGCATTCAGTGACCTATCAATCTCCAGCGCGGATCAGCACCGTGTCGCAGACTATGGCTGCAATCACCACTTGTGATGATACTGTCGTCAGGCTCGGGCCGGGACTGGCTCGCACGACCCCATGGCCTGCCGGCGTGCGCCTGACCATAGACGGGTGGAAGGGCGACTGGATGCGTTGCCGCCTGAGCGATCATCTGCACGCCTGGGTAAAGCGAGACCAGGTTGAGCTATATGAGGATCGAGCGCTCCCGACCCCTGTAAGCACCGCCTGCACAGTGAACATAGAGGCGGGCAGGCATGAGGTGAGGGTTATGATTCCTCTCAGGGAGCGCCTGCCGTTCCAGATTGAGCAATCTCTCTCACCCAACCGCCTGGCCATCACCATATATGGCGCCACTGCCGATACCGACTGGATAACTCAGCCCGGCTCGCCTCTCAGTGTCCTACCGGTCGATTACATTACCTGGACACAGCCAACAGATAGCCAGTACAGGCTGACAGTCCATCTCAAAGGAGAAAGACAATGGGGCTATGCGGCTGCTTACGAAGGCGCCACCCTGGTGGTGAGCATTCGCCAGCCGCCCCGGCTTGCTGAGAGCGCACCGCTTCTGGCAGGCATCAAAATCTGCGTCGACCCCGGGCACGGTGGAGATGAGCCAGGCGCCATCGGTCCGTCTGGAGTAAGAGAGTCTCAAGTAAATCTCGCCATAGCCGCAAGGCTGGCTGAGAAGCTTTCTGCCGAGGGAGCGCAGGTCATACTGACCCGCAGCGCTGACCGCTCGGTCAGTCTCGCCCAGCGAGTCCAGATGGCTTGGCAAGGCGATGCTCAAATGCTGGTGTCGATCCACAACAACGCCCTGCCGGACGGGCAGGACCCCTGGGAGATGCATGGCACATCAACCTACTGGTATCACCCGCAGTCACTCGAGCTGGCCCGCATCTTGAAGAGCAAGCTCATCGATCAGCTCGGCTTTGTAGATTTCGGGACGCGCTATCAAAACCTGGCTCTCACAAGGCCGACCAGCATGCCAGCTGTACTGGTCGAGGTTGGCTTCATGATCCACCCGGATGAGTACGCAACTCTCATCAAGCCAGAAACGCAAGAGAAGGCCGCCCAGGCGCTGTTTGAGGGAATCGTCTCCTATCTGAGGCAGTCGCAGTAAGGGCAGCTCATGGCACAATATCTTCTCGTCGATGTCGGCAACTCGCGAATATCAGCAGCAATTGCAGTTGAGGGGGCCATCGTAAACTCCTGGCACCACCCTACCAGGAGGGCCTATGAGGCAGCAAAGGAGATAGTCGCCAGGGCAGGAGGGGGGAAGGTAGTAATAAGCTCTGTCGTCCCCCACGCAACCGAGATTCTCCAGAGAGTATGCCGGCAGAGCCACCTTGACTCATACTTTATCGGGCAGAGAGAGAGGCAGCTCCTGCCCGGTTTTTATAGCTCAATCGGTATGGACAGGGTAGCTGGTGCCATCGCAGCCGTAAGGCTCTATGCCGACGCGGGCAGCTGCCGGCAGCCGGTTGCGGTCATCGATGCGGGGACTGCCACCACACTGACCAGCTTGAGCGCCGATGGCGCCTTCGCCGGTGGCTACATCACGCTCGGACTCGAATCCGCGCTGGAGGCTCTAGCAGGCAAAACCGGTCAGCTGCCTCGACTGGCCATGGAGGAGCTTACCAGCGCCTGCCTGGACCCGGCCTTTGAGACCGCCGCCAGCATGATTGCCGGGGTGGTTTCCGCACAGATAGCCACCGTCGAGCGATGGCTGGTAACATCGAGGCGGAGGCTGGGCCAACCCACGCTGGCAGTCCTGACGGGCGGGTGGAGCCGTCTCATCGCCCAGCACACCGGTTGCGTCGACATTGTCGATCCGCACCTCACTCTCAAGGGGCTGTATCTTATTGCCGCGGAGGCAGAGGACCAAGAGGATCGAGATTAAAAGAGCTCTCCAGGGCAGCTCGATACCTCAAATTGGTGAGCGCCTCTAGAGAATAGAACTCATCTTCCCAGTAGCTTCGCTCCTTACCCTGAAGCTCCTCAATACGCTGCCTCAACTTCGACGGCAGGCTCTCCTGGCTCATCTGACCCCCTGTCTAGCGCACTAATGCGATATCGCTCCATCGGCCATTCCCATATCGAGCATCTATGTGGTTTCTACTAAAGGAATCGGCTCCTGAAGCCAGTTTAGCTCCAAAATTACCGAGGACAAGTCTTGACTTTTTG
>CAYPBX010000060.1:0-2617 GCA_964409075.1 uncultured Candidatus Obscuribacterales bacterium | reverse complement strand
ACCGCATAATATACAAAGCCGGCCAGAGCGGTCTTGGCCCTCGGGCGACCGATGCTGGCCGATGATAAAATCGAAATAACCCAGTAGCGCCTTAACTCCGGCAGGCGACCGGCAGAGCCATGAACCTGAAAATGCGACTGGAGCGGTTATGCGACAACAAGTCATGGGTGAAGCTTACCTTCGCCGATGGCAATACTCTGACCGGGCGTGTCCTGCGAGTAGGCCACGACTATATTGAGATCGAGTGCTACGGCAGTGCCGACAAACCTGCCTGCCGGGACTACGCCAAGCATCTGGTGCCGATGCATCTGGTTAAGTTTCTCACCGTAGACTCTTCCAACTTTGCCGAAGCAGAGCGCTTGCGCCTGCAGTATCTGTCCCAGCTCGAGTCGAACTCAGAGTCGCTGCCGGAGCTGGAGAGATAAGCTCAGAATCAATATCTGCCTGCCCAGATACCGGGAAGCAAACGATTGTCACTCAGCCCACCGGGCGCGAGGAGAGTCGCCGGCGTTTCGCCTCCACCCAGCCGGTCTTCACTTCCTGACGGGCACGGGCGACAGCAAGCGCTCCAGCCGGCACGTCCCTGGTGACCACTGTGCCGGCAGCAATTGCTGCTTCCTGCCCAACAGTTACTGGAGCTACAAGAACCGAGTTGCTGCCGGTGGAGGCACCATCGCCGATGACAGTCGCAGCCTTGGATCTGCTTATGTGATCATAGTTAGCCGTTATCGTCCCGGCTCCAACATTCACACCAGAGCCTATACGGGCATCGCCTATGTAGCTCAAATGCGAGATGTTGGTGCGATCACCTACCGTGCTCGCCTTCACCTCCACGTAGTTGCCAACGCGTACGCGATCGCCAATTGCCGCGCCAGCTCGCAAATGCGCAAACGGTCCCACCCGTGCACCTTCACCTGTGGATGATTCGCTTACAAAAGATAGAAAGACACGGCTGCCGCTGCCGATTGCAACCGGTCCGATCATGACGGTGTGAGGGCCAATCTCGCAGCGCTCCCCAATCTTCACCTCTCCAACCAGGTAACAGCCGGGCAAAACGAGACAGTCCCGCCCCAGCTCCACCTCAGGCGCAATCCAGGTGGAGGACGGATCCAGGACCGTTACCCCGTCAGCCAGCATGAGCTTGCCGATTACCTTGTCTGAGAGCATGCGGTTGGCTGCGGCCAGATCGGCGCGCGTGTTGACACCGGCGACCTCACGCCAGTCAGGAGCGACACTTGCACATACTGTAAGCCCATTTCTGCTTGCCCAACCGACCAGATCCGTAAGATAGTACTCTCCCTGCACGTTGCCGGCTGTAAGCGTCGCCAGCCCTGCTTCAACATCTGGCCAGGCAAGAGAGTAGATGGAGGAGTTAACCTCGCAAATCTCCCGCTCCCGGGAAGTCGCATCCCGGTACTCGACAATCCTCGTCAGGCGCCCTGACCGACCGCGCACAATCCGCCCATACTCGCCAGGAGCATCCATCATCATCGTCAGGCAGGAGACGAGCGCCTTCTTCTTGCCATGCTCATCTAGAAACGCAGCAAGTGTGCTTGCCGTTATGAGCGGCGTGTCGGCAGGTACTACCAGAACCGGCCCGGCAAAGCTCTTCAAGGACTCCTGCACCTGCATCAAAGCATGCCCGGTACCAAGCTGCCGCTCCTGAACATAGAGGCTGTAAGGCGTAGCCGGCGGCTTGCTGTCCACGAAGTCAGCCACCTTGTCATGCTGATGCCCGACTACTATGTACACGTGCTCGAGATCCAGCTCATCCAGGCAATCGAGAACGCGCTTGATTATCGCCCGGCCCAGGACCTCATGCAGGACTTTGGGCAGGGTCGATCCCATCCGCTTCCCCTGCCCCCCGGCCAGCACGACCGCTGTCCGCCTGCTTGGGCTAGCTGCCATAGCTTTCTCCCCTGCTCTTGCCCACTCAAGTTTACGACAAACTACCTGGCTCGGCACAGCCGGGTAGTTCATTCCTTATAAAATCGCTCCGCAGGCTGCGTCCCTTGCCCGCTCCGCTCCCGTTACGCTCCGCTTCGGGCTCGTGAGCCCTAGCCCTTCGCCTCGCTCCCTGGGCACGATCTCCATAATGTCCGCAGAGTTGGTGCTGCCCCAACAGGCCCGATCCCTCAAGCCTCTCTGACTGGAGTACCTGCGGGTATTTTCACTCCCAGTCCACGATCTTTGTACAATGAGTCGGGCGCCCTCGGCACCGCTTTAAACATTGGTTTATAAATGCCAGCAACAAAGCCGCTCCTAGCCCACAGCGATGAGGAGATCCGGTCGGGGGCGTGGTAGAAAGAAGGTTAGGAGAAATGCCAGAAGATGAGAGCTGACACGGGCATGAAAAGCGGATTGGCGACCGCCTTGCTTCTTGCCGCCCTGTGGCTTCCTGCCCCCCAACAAGCCCAGGCGCAGTTTCAAAGCTACGCTTCCCGGGCTGCTCCCGGCAGTCGCGCTACAGGACGACCATTTAAATATGGCAGCGGGATCGTCTACCCCGAGCACCGGCACGCAAACGGCATGGTGCGCTGGATTGCCGAGCAGATGCCGCTTAGCATCTGGGTGTCGCCAGGGCTTACGCACCCAGTGATCGGCCGCAGATGATTCT